>JAYTWE010000675.1:0-2089 GCA_043744055.1 Magnetospirillum sp. | reverse complement strand
AGCCGGTACGCCAGCGAAGCTTGTGGAGAACCGTGGCCGTGGCGGGCGGCCGCGTCGTTATTGAAGCCGAGGAAACGGGAAGCAGCGGTCAGGCCGAAGCTTGGAGCCAACCCACGGTGGAGGAGGCTGCCTCCGCCGGGGCGCTGATCTTGGTGGCCGAGGATAATCCCACCAATAAGGTGGTGATCCGCCATCTGATGGAGCGACTGGGCTATGCCATCGAAGTGGTTGATAACGGGGCCGAGGCCTGGGATAGCATGCAAATCCGCGATTACGGCCTTCTTCTGACGGATTGTCATATGCCAGTGATGGACGGTTATGAATTGACTCATCGGGTGCGGGAATGGGAACTCGATACCGGCGATCATCTCCCCATCGTGGCTTTGACTGCCGACGCACTGTCGGGGACCGCCCGACGATGCCTTGATTACGGCATGGACGGATTTTTGGCCAAGCCTATTGATCTGAAGCAATTGGATGGGGTGATCCGCCGTCTTTTGCCGTCCGCTGATGCGCTACGCCGCCGTCGGGGGACGGGAGGCATTGTGGTGAATCGGCCAGTGATCGGAGTCGAGGACGAGGCCGTTGCCATCATTGTGCTTAATGACGAGTCTGGTCCTCTCCCCATTCTCGATCTTGGCCCCATGCGCCAGATCTTTGGAGATATCGGTGATGATGTGCGTGAGTTGCTGACTCTGTTCGTCGATACAACACGGCCTTTGGTGGCGGAGCTTGAGGCTGCAATTGTCGCTTTTGATACGCTGGCGGCCCGTGAGGCGGCTCATTCGTGCAAGGGAGCGGGAAACAGTGCCGGAGCTTTCCGCTTCGCCAAGCTGTGTGCCGAGATGGAGGTTGCTTGCGCCGCTGGGGATATGAAATCAGCCCAAGCCATGGCCGCAGCGATCAAAGCCGCCTTCGCTGATACCGCCGAGGCGGTGGCGGCGGTGTAATCCCTGATTAATCCCTGCGGCCCTTTGCGGGGGATTATTCTTTGTTCGCCAAGGCGGCGGGGATGTCGCCTCGTTGCAGATATGCTGTCATTTCCGAAGCTGGCATGGGGTGAGCGAACAAGAACCCTTGCAGGTGATCGCAGTCATATTTACTCAATATGGCCAATTGTGCTTCGGTCTCGATTCCGGGGGCGACGACCGAAAGGTGCAGTCCGCGCGCGACCGCGATGATGGCGGTGATGATTTCACCATCGTCGTTCTCGGGCGATGACCCACGCACGAAGTTTTGATCGATCTTCAATGAGTGGGTGAGCAGACGGCGCAAGAAGGTGAATGACGAGTAGCCAGAACCAAAGTCGTCGATGGCGATACTGACGCCCAGGGCATTAAGCCGGGCAAAAAGGGCGTTGGAATCGTGCCCCTTATCGGTGATGCAGCTTTCTGGAATCTCCAATTGGAGAGTGTTCGCCGGAAGAGCGGCGCCTTCCAATGCGGCGGCGATCTTTTCTTCCAGGTCAGGGGTTTGGAACTGACGGGCCGACAGATTGACGCAGATCTTGATGTGATGAAATCCCAGGTCCACCCATGTCTTGGCTTGATGACAGGCGGTTTCCAGGGCGGCCTGTCCGATGGGGTGGATCAGGCCGGTCTCTTCCGCTAAAGGCAGGAACTGATTGGGCATCACCAGTCCGATTTCGGGATGCTGCCACCGCAGCAAAGCCTCGATTGCCACCACGCGACCGGTATGGGCATCGAAAATCGGCTGGTAGTGGAGGAGGAACTCTTCTCGTTCCAAGGCGTGGCGCAACGCATTTTCCAAGGCCAATCGCTCGAAGGCTTGGGCATTGATGGCCTCTGAGTGGAAGCGGCAAGCGTTGCGGCCCTGATGCTTGGACCGGTACATGGCCGCATCCGCCAGTTTGACCAGTCCTTGGGCGTCACCGGCATCGGCGGGATAGAGCGCCACGCCGATGGATGAACTGATCCGGGCTTCCTTACCTTGCAGATCGAATGGCGTGGACATGGCGGACAGGATTTTATGGGCGACCACGGCCACGTCATGGGCTTCGGCGATGTCTTCCAAAATCACAGTGAACTCGTCGCCCGCAAGTCTGGCCACGGTATCGCCTTGGCGAACG
>JAYTWE010000674.1:0-3691 GCA_043744055.1 Magnetospirillum sp. | reverse complement strand
TCTTGATGGCTTCCGAACGGTGCCAGTTTATATCGTCGCGTTTCGTCAAGGAAATCGGACGGTTGGGCGGCGACATTTCACAATTCGTCAGCCCACGGGTTAAGGCGAAATTAGACGAGAAATTCGACTTCTGAAACAAGTCGATCAAGACTGACGGAGGACCACGTGGACGCCGAGAATACTCTTTATCTGGATCTGAAGGATGGACGTGTGGTGATCGAGCTTCGGCCCGATCTCGCCCCCAATCATGTGGCTCGTATCAAGGAACTGGTCCGTGAAAAGTTCTATGACGGGCTGAAGTTCCATCGTGTCATTAGTGGCTTCATGGCTCAGACAGGCTGCCCCAAAGGCACCGGAACCGGTGGGTCCGGGACCAACCTGAAGGCCGAGTTCTCCAAAGAGAAGCACGTGCGCGGCACCTGCTCCATGGCGCGTGCCGCCAGCCCGGACAGCGCCGACTCGCAGTTCTTCATCGTCTTCGAAGCAGCCTCGCATCTGGATGGGAAGTATACTGTCTGGGGCCAGGTCAGCGAAGGAATGGACTTTGTGGATGCGATCAAGAAGGGGGCGGGCGGTAGTGGTAGCGTAAGCTCCCCCGATTCCATCATTCGCCTGTGCATTGCTGCGGATTCAGAGGAATAACCCAACCATGACGACACTGTTCAAGCGCTTTGCCATTGCGGCGGCAGCTTTGACTTTCTGTGTGGCGCAGCCGGTCTTGGCGGCAAGCCCGGAAGATACCTTGGTGCTGGAACTGAGCTCCGGCAAGGTTGTGGTCGAACTGCGCCCCGAGATGGCCCCGAATCATGTGGCCCGCATCAAGGAACTGGTGCGCAAGGGCTTTTACGACGGCACCCCGTTCCATCGGGTGATTGACGGCTTCATGGCCCAAGGTGGCGATCCGACCGGCACGGGAACCGGCGGTTCTGGCACCAAGATCCGGGCCGAGTTTTCTGGTGAGCCTTTTGTTCGTGGTGTAGTGGGCATGGCTCGTTCCGCCAGCCCTGACAGCGCGGATTCCCAGTTCTTCATCATGTTGGGGTCTGCCCCCAGCCTGGATGGCCGCTATACAGCACTCGGCAAGGTGGTTGAGGGAATGGAACTGGTTGATCGGATCAAGAAAGGCGATTCCGGCGAGAACGGTATGGTTTCCAAGCCCGATAAGTTGGTTCGCGCTCAAATCTTGGCTGATGTGAAGAAATAACAGCTTCCATCCGTTGACGGGGGGCGTTCATCTGCCTATGGTGAGCGCCCTTTTGAAGAGATGGGCCCGTAGCTCAGTTGGTAGAGCAAGCGACTTTTAATCGAGAGGTCCCGGGTTCGAGTCCCGGCGGGCCCACCAATCTCTCTCAAGAAACAAGCGGTTGATCCCACCAGGTCAACCGCTTGTTTCTATTTCGGCAGGTGGCTGCAAACCGGTGTTAACATCATTTTCATCCCTGGCTGATATGATGCGACTCGGTTATTAAGAGGCCCTGTGCTGGGTCTTAAACCGTCAGAACGACGGGGAGGCTACCATGATCCCACGTTTGAAGCTTGCCGCAGTCGCCGCATATCTGGCCGTTGAAGGTTATTCCGTGCTGACGGCTCCCTCTGGCCTTATTCGCCAGGCCTTGGAAAAGGTCCAAGCGGATGAGCGGGCATCCCCCCAGATTAGCCATTGCTGATTTGCCAAGGCGTCGGGGGAGACTTATGATCCCCCAGACTGCGCCTGGGCGACAATGATTGGAATTTTGCGGTGAGCCGACCAGAGGGTGAAGAGGGCGCGATCTGGCGCGACAGTTCCCGCGTCTATGGGACTTACACCAGACATCTCTATGCAAATTGTGTTGGCGCCTATCATGCCTTTGATGACCTGCCCCGGCTGGTGGATGGATTGCGTCTGCTAACCATCAATGCGGGCCTCGTATCGGCAAGGGCCGGAGATCATGGACGATCCGTCCGGGTTCTGACCAATTTCGCAACGGAATGCGTTACGCGGTTACAGCAGGCACTTCCTCATATGTTGGCTTTGAAACGCGAAACCTATGAGACGGCGGGCGGTGTGATGCGCGCCATCAATGATATCGACAAGATTGAGATGGCTGGAACCTTAATTCTACGCCGGGCTGGGGAGGGGGCGGACGCCTTATCTCTCATTACACAAGCTTGGCGCAAGCGGGGGCGGACTCTCGCCGTTGCGGCAAACAAACTCAGCGCAACCAATGATCAATTTACCGCCATGGTCAAATTGGCCAGGGAGGTGATGCTGCAAACGGAACTCATTGCCGCCAATATCGCCATCGAAGCAACCGCCGCCGGTCCTTGGGAAAACGAACTGACGGCCATTGCCGATACCATTCGCGACTGCATGAACGAACTTCGCCTGATGGTTGACGGTGCCGGACGTAATTTACGCAATGCTACCGAGACCATTATTGCTCTGGTCGGCTTTGGCAATCGTGTGGGGTAGGGGATTAATCAATGAAGTGCACTGAGCTGTGGAGCCAAGGCGAGCATCGCTGGCTGGCCTTCTCCGACGATCCAGGTAAACCTGACAATGTCATCGATACCAATCAGTTGGTGGTCGTAAGCGAGACCGGTTGCATGCTGATTGATCCCGGTGGAGTGGAAGTCTTCCCCGCCATGGTCGCGGCCGTAACCCAAGAAGTCCCTATCGACCGAATCAGGCACCTTTTTCTGAGCCATCAGGACCCGGATGTTTCCTCGGCCCTGCCGTTGTGGCGTCAGGTTTGCCCCGATGATCTGGTTACTCATGTCTCTTGGATGTGGACGGGGTTTGTCAGTCACTTCGATAAGAATGCCACTTTCAACGCCATTCCAGATGAAGGTTGCGATATCGAAATATCTCCAGATGTATGTTTGAAAATCCTTCCGGCGCACTACCTCCATTCGTCGGGGAACTTCTCGGTCTATGACCCCAAGGCAAAAATTTTATTCTCGGGTGATGTCGGGGCGGCTTTGGTGCCACGAGAGGCGGTGTCCGGCATCTTCGTCAATAATTTCAACGACCATATTCAATATATGGAAGCTTTTCATCGCCGCTGGATGGGATCTCCCACCGCTCGGGACAAATGGGTTGCCATGGTTCGTCGTTTGGATGTGGAAATTCTTGCTCCTCAGCATGGCTTACTGTTCCGAGGAGATGATGTTGTGCGCTTCCTCGACTGGCTGGGAGACCTCCCTTTAGGAAGTGGGCTTGAATCCTTTGATCTGGCCATCTCCAAGCTTGGTTGACAAGTGACGGCGGGAATTGCACTGTCAACGTCATGTTGACGGGGGTGGCATGGACCTGTTCGAACAACTGAGCGAAGGCCGCGAGGACAAAGCATTAGACCGTCTGGTCACCATGCTGTCCATGTATGCCGCCCAAAGCGAGATCGAGCAGAATCTCGCTTTGGAGCGAGCCATTGTTTATTGCGACCGTGAATGGGGAAGTTACTCCGCAGGCCTAGAGGCATTGGCACTACGGATAGAGACCCATGGGGCCGGTGATCTGGATGCCGCCATGGAAGCGTTGCGGCTTCGAGAAGAGGGCGATAATCCGGGTTCCCTGATTCAGGCCGAGCGGCGGCGGCGAAATCGGGAGATGGGACGCCTTAGCGAGCGCGATTCCGTCATTGCCTTTTATGGGAGCGAGGAAGCAGTAACCTCTCCCACTTCCTTTGAGATGGTTTTCATTACGGCAGCA
>JAYTWE010000673.1:0-3059 GCA_043744055.1 Magnetospirillum sp. | reverse complement strand
CTATGAGCGTCTCGGCAGTCCTGAAGGGGAGCTGGCCTTAGCCCAACTGGTGGTCTATCTGGGTACCGCGCCTAAATCCAACGCCGCCTATAGCGCTTTCAAGGCGGCCATGAAATCCGCCAAGGAGACCGGCTCTTTGATGCCGCCCAAACATATCCTCAACGCACCGACCCGGATGATGAAGGATATGGGCTACGGCAAGGGCTATCAGTACGATCACGACGATCCCGATGGGTTCTCGGGCCAGAGCTATTTCCCCGACGAGATGCCCCGGCGCAGGTTCTACCAGCCGGTGGAACGCGGCTTCGAGCGTGAGGTCAGGAAGCGTCTGGATTACTGGGATAAGCTGCGTGGTAAAAAAGGTGAGGCGTAGGTCTTGCTCAAATGTCAGAAAACCCATAAAACCAGCACCAAGGGCGGTTAGCTCAGCTGGTAGAGCATCTCGTTTACACCGAGAATGTCGGCGGTTCGAACCCGTCACCGCCCACCAAATCCTCCATTACCATCAAAACAGAACCCGCAGGGCGGCGGCGCGAAAGGACTGATTTCGGCGATCAGTGTTTCCGAAGCCTTTGGCAAGGGTAAAAACCTCGTTGGACAAGGCTTGTTTGCTTGACAGGCCTTGGGGGCTGCATTAAACCACGCCTACCCACGCGGGTGGCTGCGGGGGGGTGTAGCTCAGTTGGTCAGAGCGCCGGCCTGTCACGCCGGAGGTCGCGGGTTCGAGCCCCGTCACTCCCGCCATCCCGTCACATTCGGTCGTCCGTGCAAGGGGTGCGGGGGCTGGTGAATGGGCCGCTTCGGTTTTGTTTGTTGCAGGAGGGGGCTCCCTATCGACCTTCGCGATTCGTCGCATTTCCCGCCGACCTGTTCAGGCTGACTTTTGATTGCCTTAATGCAGCGCTTGGCCGACACGGATTATGC
The DNA here is from genome assembly GCA_043744055.1 of Magnetospirillum sp. GTDB lineage: Bacteria > Pseudomonadota > Alphaproteobacteria > Rhodospirillales > Magnetospirillaceae > Phaeospirillum. The sequence continues at coordinate 2,135 of JAYTWE010000673.1, read as the reverse complement.
GACGATACGGAAGTCGGAAATGGCCTCCGGTCGGAACACCTCTTAGCAGGGCAGGGACGATGGACGCTTGGCTGCTCGAATATTTGCCGATCCTGATTTTCCTCGGTATCGCCATCGTGATCGCGGCGATCTGTGTGGGAGCATCGTGGGTCGTTGCACGCCAGAAGCCCGACACCGAGAAGGCATCGCCTTACGAGTGCGGCTTCGACGTCTTTGGCGACGCCCGTTCAAAATTCGAGGTTCGGTTTTACCTCGTCGCCATCTTGTTCATTATCTTTGATCTGGAAGTGGCCTTCCTGTTCCCCTGGGCGGTGACGCTGGGGAAGATCGGTATGTTCGGCTTCTGGTCCATGATGGCTTTCCTGGGCGTGCTGACCATCGGCTTCATCTATGAATGGCGAAAGGGAGCCTTGGAATGGGAGTGAACCCGTCCTCCAGCGTTATCATGTCGCCGGATCATGCGGCTCCGTTGCCGCCCGGTGCGGCACAAGATGCGCTGCTTCGCGCCGTCACCACCGAGATTTCCGATAAGGGATTCGTGCTGGCCAGCGTTGACTCCGTGGTCAACTGGGCTCGGACCGGCAGCTTGTGGCCCATGACCTTCGGTCTGGCCTGTTGCGCCGTTGAAATGATGCATGCCGGCTGCGCGCGCTATGACATGGACCGCTTCGGCGTGGTGTTTCGTCCCAGCCCCCGTCAGTCCGATCTGATGATCGTGGCCGGGACGCTCACCAACAAAATGGCCCCGGCGTTGCGTCGCGTTTACGACCAGATGGCGGAGCCCCGCTGGGTGATCTCCATGGGGTCGTGCGCCAATGGCGGCGGTTATTATCACTATTCGTATTCGGTGGTGCGTGGCTGTGATCGCATCGTGCCGGTGGATATCTATGTGCCGGGTTGCCCGCCCAGCGCCGAGGCGCTGATGTATGGCATCTTGCAGCTGCAAAAGAAAATCCGCCGCACCGGCTCCATTCTCCGATAGCGCCTGAACGAGGGATTGCTCAAACATGACGCAAGCGCTGAAGGATCTGGGCGAGTATATCGCCGCAGCCCTGCCCCAAGATGTGCTGGGGACCGAGGTTAATCGCTGTGGCGAACTGACCCTGGAAGCCCGCCCTGCCGGGATATTAAAGCTATTGACCTTCCTCCGCGACGATTCCGGCTGCTTGTTCAAGCAGGTGATGGATGTGTGCGGCGTGGATTGGCCGGGGCGCGAACAGCGCTTCGACGTGGTCTATCACCTGCTGTCCATGAAGCATAACCAGCGTGTCCGCGTGAAGGTCGCCACCGATGAGGAGACTGCGGTCCCCTCTATCACCGGTATTTTCAGCGCTGCTGGTTGGTTCGAGCGTGAAGTGTGGGACATGTATGGGGTGACCTTCTCGGGTCATCCCGATTTGCGCCGTATCCTGACCGATTACGGGTTCGAGGGGCATCCGCTCCGCAAGGATTTTCCGCTGACCGGTTATGTGGAAATGCGTTACGACGACGAGGTTAAGCGGGTTGTCTATGAGCCGGTAAAGCTCACTCAAGATTTCCGCAGCTTCGATTTCCTGTCGCCCTGGGAAGGCCCCGGTCTGCTGCCCGGCGACGAGAAGGCCGGGGGGAACAGCTGAGATGGCCGAATCCCAGATTCAGAATTACACCATCAATTTCGGTCCGCAGCATCCGGCGGCTCACGGCGTGCTTCGCCTGATCCTGGAAATGTCGGGCGAAGTGATCGACCGCGCCGATCCCCATATCGGCTTGCTGCATCGCGGCACCGAGAAGCTGATCGAGCACAAGACCTATGTTCAGGCGGTGCCGTATTTCGATCGCCTCGACTATGTGGGCACCATGAATCAGGAGCACGCCTTCGTCTTGGCGACGGAGAAGCTGCTGGGCATCGACATCCCGATCCGGGCCAAGTTCATCCGTACTCTGTACGATGAGATTGGTCGTATCTTGAATCATCTGCTGAACGTCACCGCCTTTATCTTCGACGTGGGCGGCATGACTCCGCTGCTCTACGGCTTTGAAGAGCGCGAGAAGCTGATGGAGTTCTACGAGCGGGTCTGTGGTGCGCGTCTGCACGCCAATTACTATCGTCCGGGGGGCGTTTCCGCCGATCTGCCGGTGGGGTTGCTGGAAGACAT
>JAYTWE010000672.1:0-1555 GCA_043744055.1 Magnetospirillum sp. | reverse complement strand
CCAGTTGAACCCCGCCGCCCCCATCATTCCCGCCGCCATGGGCCGGATCGACCCCAAGGACATTCTGGATGCCGGGCTGTTCAGCAAGGATTCTAAAATTCCCGATGTGGCCCGCTGGCTGAACGAGGAAGCCTATCTGGCCCACCAACAGGCCCAGCACGGCCATAACCACCACCACGATCCCAACCGGCACGATTCCCATATCCAAGCCTTCGTCTTCACCGCCACCGAACCGGTATCCTGGGCAGCCCTGGGATTCGCACTGGAACTGATGATCTCGTCCAAGGGCGAGAACCTGCTGCGCATCAAAGGGATCGTCAACGCCCGCGAAACCGACGTTCCGCTGGCCATTCACGGCGTGCAGCATGTCTTTCATCCCCCGGCCCCATTGCCGGGCTGGCCGGATGACGATCACCGCACTCGTATCGTCTTCATCACCCGCGACCTCAGCCGTCAGGCGGTCGAAGACTTGTTGCAAGGCGTTCTCGCCATAGATAAAGGCGAGTCACTATCGTGACTCGCCTTTATTCATTCATCAGGCACCCGTTATCTCTTAAACAGACGGGGCCAAAGCCATGGCCAGTTCCCAGACCTGCGAGCGCAGATTGGGATCGCTGATGCCGTAATAGGCGCGAACCAGTTCGCGGGTTTCGTACTGCATGGAGGGATCGTCATGATCGCAGGTCGGCATGTTCGCGGGCGGGCAGATATAGCCATCCGTGAGACCGTCGAAGAAATAAGACACCGAAACATGAAGCGCACGGGACAGATCAAACAGACGTGAACTGCACACCCGATTGATACCGCGCTCATATTTCTGAATCTGCTGCAACGTCAGACCGACGGCACGCCCCAACTCAGTCTGGGTCATCCCCAGTTCCAGCCGCCGCAGACGGGTCCGCTCACCCACATGAAGATCGGTCGGATTGGGAGTGCTGACGGAGCGCGGCACACGCTTCTGCTCGATTTTGTCTGTAGTAACTTGCTCGGCGATCATTCCCAACCTCCAGAGACTGCGATTGGTGAGATCGTAGCACTCACGAAAGCCGGTGAAGATGCGTAGAAACTACGCATACCGCCCAATCAAGAGTTAAAGAAGTAAGTTTATGGGAGAAAGTAATCGGTGATTACTTTTTCAAAGATCACCTGTTGCGCTTACAACCATGTCCAGCATCAGCGCCGCCGGTAAATTTTCAAGTGATATCTTGCGGAGGCGGGAAAGCCACCTTCTAAGGCTCGGAAGGGCCAAATAAAGGCTTGATATGGAAAGACGAATTCACGATATCGTCCAATGCTCGCGCCTCCATCTTTTCGAAGACCCGGCCACGGTGGGTTTCCGCAGTACGAGCACTAATACACAACCTTCCTGCGATTTCCTTGGTTGCCGCCCCACCGACCAGCAGCCAATAGACGTCGGCCTCACGCTCGGTCAGGCGTTGGTACTTTCGAATGGCATCGACCGCCAATCCATGCAAGCGGCGAAGCGCTAAATGACGGTCACATGCCTCCGCCACCGTCGATAACAGCTTATGGTTATCAGTGGGCTTTTCGATAA
>JAYTWE010000671.1:0-14174 GCA_043744055.1 Magnetospirillum sp. | reverse complement strand
TGATGACACAGCTGGTGAAGCGAGCCGAGGAATCCATCACTGCCGCCACTCCCAATGCCGAGGTGCTGGCCTGGTTTGACCATCATCCGCCGACCACCGCCGATGGAGGAGGGGCCTATGCCCGTTCCCTGTTCGCTTTGGGGCGAAACGAGCAGGCCATCAAGGTTGTCCGCGAGACCTGGACCAATCTCAGCTTCGGCGCGCTACAAGAACGGCAATATCTAAGCCTGTTCAGCGACCATCTTCGCTATGAAGACCATTGGGGACGATTGGATCGCCTGTTGTGGGATCGCCAGGAAACGTCGGTTCAACGCATGATTTTGAAGGTTGATGCCGGTCATCGGTCCCTCGCTCAGGCGCGGCTTGCCCTGCAAAACGGAAAGGCCAATCCCGAGCCTCTCATCAATGCGGTTCCGGTCGGTTTGCGCGACGATCCCGGCCTGATCTACGAGCGGGTGCGTTGGCGTCGCCAGAATGACCTTGACGATGAGGCCATTGAATTACTGCGCCACCCGTCGCGTAACAAGATTCGGGCCGATCTTTGGTGGCAGGAGCGGGCCATTCTGGCTCGTCGCGCCTTGCAGAAAGGGCATGTGTCTCGGGCCTATCAGACCGCTGCCGATCATGGTCTGGAAGGCGGAACCCAATATGTAGACGCCGAATTCCTGGCGGGCTGGATCGCGCTGCGTTTTCTTGATGACCGCGATACGGCGACCCTGCATTTCTCCCGGTTGTATGAATGGGCCAGTCACCCCATCTCCCGTGGCAGGGCGGCCTATTGGGCCGGACGGGCCAGCGAGGCGGGCAACGAGTCCAAGGCGCGGGATTGGTTTACTCGGGCGGCACGCTACTCCACCACCTATTATGGTCAGTTGGGGGCGTCCAAATTGGGGGAACATCATTGGCCGTTGCCCGATGACCCGCGCCCTGCGCCCGAAGATATCAGCCGTTTTGAAACCCGCGATGTGGTTGCTGCGGCAAAACTGCTGATGGAATTGGGGGATAGCGAGCAGTTGCGAGCCTTCTTCATCCGCCTCAACGATATCGTCAATACCCCTGGTGAACGTGCTTTGGTGGCGCAATTGGCCAGCCGCAGCGGTCGTAATGATTTGGCGTTAACCGTGGCTCGGCGTTCGGATCGCGAGGGCGTTACCCTCGTGGAGGCTGGCTGGCCGGTGCCGTCCTTGAGTGCCCAGGATGGACAGCCGGAAATGGCCCTGATTCTTGCTTTGATCCGTCAGGAAAGCGGCTTCATGGCCGATGTTGAATCACCGGCTGGGGCGCGTGGACTGATGCAGCTGCTGCCGTCAACCGCATCGCGCATCGCCAAGGCCATCAAGCTGCAATTCCATCCCGACAAGTTGGATAATCCCGACTTCAATGTTCGGGTGGGCTCCGCCTATCTGGGGAGTCTGCTCTCTGATTTTCAGGGGTCCTATATTCTGGCCTTAGCCTCTTATAATGCCGGGCCGGGGCGGGCAAGGCGGTGGATCAAGGAAAATGGCGATCCCAGGCAACCAAATGTGGATGTGGTTGACTGGATCGAAATGATTCCGTTCGGTGAGACCAGGAATTATGTTCAGCGCGTGATGGAAAGCGTCGCCGTTTATCGTCAACGATTGGGAAAGCCCGCAGGACCCAATCTGGAAACCGATCTGAAGCGTTGGGCGCGTAAAACCGCCGAGGTGGAACAATGATTCCGGCGCGTTCCATAGAGGTCTGCGTCTTTGACGCATATGGAACCTTGCTAGACATCAGCGCCATGATCGAGCGGTTCCGCCCCGATCTGGATGATACGTCGGAAGCATTTTTTAAGCTTTGGCGCAAACGTCAGTTGGAAATCAGTTGGCTTCCCCGACGCATGGCGGGAGGGGCCGACTTCTGGAACGTGACCGCCGAGGCGCTGGAAGAGGCAATGTCAGCCTTTGGCCTTGACGATAATGCTCTTCGTGGGCGGTTGATGGGGGCTTGGCTGGAGCCTGATCTATATTCCGATGTCTCGGACTCTTTGCATCGTCTGCGCGAGGGGGGAATTAAGACCGCCATTTTATCCAACGGCAGCCCCAAGATGCTTGCCGCGGGTCTTCGGTTCACCGGGCTCGACACCGCCTTGGACGCCGTATTGTCGGCTGCGGAGGCGGGGGTGTTCAAGCCGGAACAAGCGGTCTATAAGCTGGTTGTGGAGCATTTTCATATGGAACCGCATTCCGTATGCTTTGTATCCGGGAATGCCTGGGATGTGACTGCCGCCGCTCTATCTGGGTTCCAGGTGGTCTGGGTTAACCGAACCGGAGCCCGCTCTGAAACGCCGCCACGGGGAACCGGGGCGGCCATTACCACTCTGGCCGAATTACCGGCCCTGCTGGGAGCCTGAAGGCCATGACCGAGATGGAACTGGAAACTCTGCGTGCAGAGAACGAGGCTCTGAAGGCCGAAGTCGAGGACTTACGTCATGAAGTCGAAGAGCTTCATGCGGATTCCGATGTGGATGCCTGTCATGTGGCCGGGTTGACCGCCCAGATCAAGGCGTTGATCGCCGAGGGCGATGCCTGCCCCAATAAAGATGCTCACCCGCTGCTGGAACGCGCTCAATACATCCATTCGCGTACTGGCGAGACCGTGACGAAGACCCACGCCTTTCCTATCTATAGAGAGGCATTCGACGCCGAGGCCGACCGCCTTGGAATTGCTCATCCCGAGAAGCTCAGAGGTTAGACCAAGATGCCTCCATACCGTTCGCGTACCTCCACCCATGGCCGCAACATGTCCGGCGCTCGCGGTCTGTGGCGCGCCACAGGCATGACGGATGCGGATTTTGGCAAGCCCATCATCGCCATTGCCAACTCCTTCACCCAGTTCGTGCCCGGCCACGTGCACCTGAAGGATCTGGGGCAGATGGTGGCGCGCGAGATTGAGAAGGCCGGAGGCGTCGCTAAGGAATTCGATACCATCGCCATCGACGACGGCATCGCCATGGGCCATGCCGGAATGTTGTATTCCCTGCCCAGTCGCGAACTGATCGCCGATTCAGTGGAGTATATGGTCAACGCCCATTGCGCCGATGCCCTGGTCTGCATCTCGAATTGCGACAAGATCACGCCCGGCATGCTGATGGCGAGCTTGCGCCTCAATATTCCCACCATCTTCATTTCCGGCGGCCCCATGGAAGCCGGAAAAGTGACGGTGAATGGTGAAACTCATGCGGTCGATCTGATCGACGCCATGGTTAAGGGGGCCGACACAACAGTCTCTGATGAAGAGGCTTTGGCCTATGAGCGGGAAAGCTGCCCCACCTGCGGATCGTGTTCGGGGATGTTTACCGCCAATTCCATGAACTGCCTGATCGAGGCCCTTGGCCTGGGGCTCCCCGGTAATGGGACTGTGGTGGCGACCCATGCCGACCGCAAGGAGTTGTTCTTGGAGGCCGGTCGGCGCATCGTCGATATCACGAAGCGTGCCTATGAGGGCAACGAATCCGCGCTGCTGCCGCGCTCTATCGCGACTAAGGCGGCGTTCGAAAACGCTATGACCCTCGATATCGCCATGGGGGGGTCCACCAACACGGTGCTGCATCTGCTGGCTGCGGCCGAAGAGGCCGAAGTCGAGTTCCGCATGGGCGATATCGACCGCCTCAGCCGCCGGGTCCCATGCCTGTGCAAGGTTGCCCCCAATGTTCCCGATGTTCATATCGAAGATGTTCATCGGGCTGGTGGCATCGTCGGCATTCTGGGCCAGTTGGATCGGGCCGGGCTGCTTAATCGTGATTGCGGAACCGTGCATGCCGCGACCCTCGCCGATGCTCTGGACAAGTGGGACATCAGCCGCACCAATGATCCTAAGGTTCAAGACTTCTATCGCGCTGCTCCTGGCGGCGTGCGCACCATCGAGGCATTCAGTCAGTCCAAGCGGTGGGAGTCCCTGGATACCGACCGGGCCAAGGGCGTGATCCGTTCCGCCGAGAACGCTTTCTCGAAAGATGGCGGGCTTGCCGTGCTGTTCGGCAATCTGGCGGTGGACGGCTGTATTGTGAAGACCGCAGGCGTGGACGACAAGAACCTGACCTTCTCGGGTCCGGCGGTGATCTGTGAGAGCCAGGACGAAGCCGTCGCCAAGATTTTGGGGGGTGATGTCAAATCCGGCGATGTGGTCATCGTCCGCTACGAAGGCCCCAAGGGCGGCCCCGGCATGCAGGAGATGCTTTATCCCACCACCTATCTGAAGAGCATGGGCCTGGGCAAGGAATGCGCCCTTATCACCGATGGCCGTTTCTCAGGCGGCACGTCGGGCCTGTCCATCGGCCATGTTTCCCCGGAAGCGGCGGAAGGTGGAGCCATCGGGCTGATTCAGACCGGCGATATGATCGACATTGATATCCCCAGCCGCAAGATTGAGGTCAGGGTGTCCGATGCCGAGTTGGAAGCCCGTCGTCAAGCCATGCTCGCCAAAGATAAGGCGGCGTGGAAACCGGTGGACCGAGATCGCCCTGTGTCGGCGGCCCTTCGTGCCTATGCGGCCATGACGACCAGCGCGGCTCGTGGGGCCGTGCGCGATGTGTCGAGGATAGAGCGATAATTCCATGACTATCATTTGGAGCGAGTCCATGAGCGTCGGCGTACCGATGCTCGATGCAGATCATAAGGCTTTGATTGGCCTTATAAATCTGCTTCAGCGCTCTATCGGTGATGACGAGGAGTATGTGGCGGTGTATAGCGTCTTGGGCTCGCTCCAAGACTATGCTGCCCATCACTTCGCCCGTGAGGAAGGCATGATGCGGGCCGCCCGTTGTCCGCAGCTGGACCTGCACCGGAACACTCATTTCGGCTTTTCTTCACAGGTCGAAAACTTGAAGTCACGGTATGAGGAAAACCCGTCGGCGGTTCGGGCCAGGGAATGTCTGACTTTCCTGAACGACTGGCTGGTGAACCACATCTGTACCACCGACATGAACTACCGAGCCTGGGTTGTGGGCCATGAAGGAGCGCAGGAGGCGGGAGAGAAGGTTGCCCGTTCCGGCGAGGGACGGACCAAGGATCTGCGGAGTCTTGAGATCCTGGTCATGGACGACAACCTGAACTTTTCTGAAATTCTCGGAACCATCCTCAATAGCGTCGGCATCAGCCGGGTCACCATCGTCAATGATGTCACATCGGCCAAGACAGCCTTGACGGAGCGTCAGGTTGACCTTTTGATCGCCGATTGGCATGTGGGAGCCGAAAGCGGTCTGGACCTGGTTAAATGGGTGCGCCAAGGCCCACCGAAACTCGGCACACTGCCTATTTTGATGCTGTCTGGTCATGAACGACAGGTGAAGCGTGATCTGGCTTTACTGGCTGGCGCCGATGAGTTCATGGAAAAGCCGGTGACGGCGCGTGGTCTGCTCATATGCCTGTCGCGTTTGGCCAGCCGTAAACGATAGCTCTACTCAATTGGCTCATCAGGCAATTGCCTGATTGCGGGTTGTGTGGCGGTAAGCGCCAACGGCAATGGCGAGCGCGACGACAATTAAACTCCCCGCGACTGTGAACGTGGTCCGCATGCCGGTGGCAATGGCATCGGCATGCGCCGTTGTGATGTCGATCGTCGCCGATGCGTGGGCGAATACCGCGCCCATAACAGACGCGCCGGTGATGAGCCCAAGATTACGCGATAAACTGAGCATGCCGGAAATGACGCCGCGTTGGTCTGGGCGGGTCTCTGTCATGACGGCGGTGTTGTTGGCCACTTGGAAGAGCGCATAGCTGGCGGTGACGACGACGATGGGGGCGATGTATCCCATTATGCCGGATGTCACCGGGACGTAGGATAGGACAAAACAGCCAGCAGCTAGTCCGATAAGCCCTGTGATGGTCATACGCTGTGCACCAAAGCGATCGACAATACGACCGGCAGGCACACCGGTCAGCGCGGCGGCAAGTGGACCAACGGATAAAACGAGCCCGACATAAGCCGCGTTGAGGCTGAGCGCACGAGAGAGATAGAACGGCCCGACAATAAGCGTCGCCATAAGCACCGTCGAGACGAGAAGGCTCATGGCGAGGCTCGTACTCAACACGGGATCGCGGAACGTCGCCAGTCGGATCAGAGGTGACGTGACTTTCGTCTCGGCGAACACGAAAAGCCCGACGCCGAAGACAGCCGCCAACAGCAAAGCCACGTTGAGCATACCGAAACTACCATGTCCCATGGTCATGGCGAGCGCATAAGTCGCCAGCGTGAAAGCAAGCAGCAGCGTGCCCATGACATCAAAGCCGGGCCGCTCCGTCTTTGCCCCCTTACGATCAACGGGCAGGGTGCGATGCGCGAGAACAAAAGTCAGGATACCCAGCGGTACGTTAATGAGGAAAATTGCCCGCCAATGAAGTCCGGCGATCAGAACACCGCCAAGCGATGGTCCGAGAGCGGTGCCAATGGCGGACATGGTTCCCAGCAACCCCATGGCGCTCCCGGTCTTTGCCTTTGGAACGGCTTCACCTACAAACGCCACGGTGAGGGCCATCATGATGGCCGCGCCAAGACCCTGCACCGCTCGGGCGGCAATCAGCAGTCCAAGCGTGGGCGCAAACCCGCTTAAGCCTGAGGCGACAGTAAACAGGACGATTCCGGCCAAGAGCAGCCGTCGGCGGCCGGTGATGTCACCAAGCCGCCCGACACTGACGATCAGGGTGGTGATGGCGAGGAGATAAGCCAGCACAATCCACTGGACGTCCAAGAAGGAGGCGTTGAACGCCTCTGCCAGTGTCGGCAAGCCAACATTGGCGATACTGGTCCCGAGCGAGGACAGCAACATGGAGAGCGAAAGGCTGGCCAGCACCCAGCGAACAGAGGGCATCCGTTCCGCAGGTTCTGCAATGATGGGCTTCATCATGGACTCCGTTCCTTGACAGCTCCCGAAATGGAACTGTCAGAAACGTAATCCCTTGTCATTGATGGCGGAACGCGCACTGTTTACATTATATTCGTGCGTTTGACGCCATATTTCGATTGGGCTGTGCTATGGTCAGAGCCATGTCGATACCTGATCTCAATCTGCTTATCACCCTTGATGCGCTGCTGGCGGAAGGCAGCGTTGCACGCGCAGCCCAACGGTTGCGTCTTAGCCCGTCAGCCATGAGCCGGGGGCTGGCGCGATTGCGTGAGGCGACGGGTGATCCGCTGTTGGTCAGAGCCGGACGCGGTTTGGTTCCCACTCCCCGAGCGCTCGAACTCCGCGAACGAGTCCGTCAGCTTGTTGAAAATGCAGAGGCGGTTCTGCGCCCGGCCGAAAAGCTTAATCTTAAGCAGCTTGTCCGAACGTTCACGCTACGAACCAGCGAGGGCTTTGTGGAGAGTTTTGGTGCGGACCTCATTTCTCGTGTTGGCGAGGATGCTCCTGGCGTGCGGCTGCGCTTTGTGCCAAAGCCAGATAAAGACAGCACATCCCTTCGTGACGGGGCCGTCGATCTGGAAACGGGCGTGGTGGGGAAGGCGACAGGTCCAGAGGTGCGCACACAGCTCTTATTCCGCGACCGTTTCATTGGTGTGGTGCGAATGGGGCACCCATTGAGCCAGGGGGAGGTCACTCCCTCCCGCTATGCAGAGGGGAGGCACATTCTCGTCTCGCGGCGGGGACAAGATAAAGGCCCCATTGATGAATCCTTGTCTTCATTCGGACTGGAACGGGACATCATCGCCATCGTCGGTGGCTTTTCAACCGCGTTGGCTTTGGCGCGGGCCTCGGATTTAATCGCCAGTGTTCCTGAACGACACACCGGAGCCTTGCGTGTGGGAATGTATAGCTTCTCCCTTCCGATTTCCATGCTCGAAGTCACGATCTCATTGCTCTGGCACCCTCGGCTTGATGCCGATCCGGCGCATCGCTGGCTGCGGGGATGCGTCCGAGATATCTGCGCGATGCCCCAAAATACGCTTTCCTAGACGCTGAGTTCCACCCAGACCGGGGTGTGGTCACTGGCTTTTTCCTTGCCGCGTGGGGCTTTGTCTATATGGCAAGCGACCAGCCGGTCGGCGGCCTGGGGCGACAGCAGCAGATGGTCGATGCGTAAGCCTTCGTCGCGTGGCCATGCTCCGGCTTGATAGTCCCAGAAGCTGTAGTGGCCTTTCTCCGAATGAAGCGAGCGGAAAGCCTCGGTCAATCCAAGATTCAGTAATTGGCGGAACAGCGAACGGCTTTCTGGCCGACAAAGCGCGTCGTCTTGCCACTTCGCCGGAGCATAGACGTCATCATCGGTGGGGCAGACATTGTAGTCGCCCGCCAGAACCAGCGGTTGTTCCGTCGCCAAGAGGCTTCGGGCGTGGTTGAGTAGGCGGCGCATCCAGGCTAGCTTGTAGTCGAACTTCTCCCCCGGAGCCGGATTGCCGTTGGGCAGGTACAGCGAGACCACCCTGAGCCCATCGATACTGGCTTCCAGATAGCGGGCCTGGGCATCGGCATCATCACCGGGAAGGCCTCGAACCACATCTTGGGCCGGGCGCTTGGACAGAATAGCGACACCGTTATAGCTTTTCTGTCCGTGGATGACGGCGTGGTAGCCCATTGCCTCGATCTCAAGGCGAGGAAAGTCATCGTCCTGGCACTTGGTCTCTTGCAATAGCAAAATGTCGGGCTGAAAGCTTTCCAGCCATTCCATTACATTGGGAAGGCGGGCGCGGACGGAATTGACGTTCCAAGTGGCGATACGCAGACCCATGACGGGGGCTCTTTTCTGAGAATTACCGGGGGGTGAAGCATATCGGCCTTGCCCGGCAAGCGAAAGCCCGCTTGGATCAAGGACGTCTTATACCAAGGCTCATTGATCGGTTCCGATCAATGAGCCCCTCAGGCGGCGGGCGGGATTCTCCGAATCCCTTGCCTCCCGCGCCATAAGGCGCGCGGCCCCTTGGGCCTAACCAAGGCCCGATGAGTCGACCTCATCGAGCCTTAGGTATTATCAGAAGGAGGGATCGCTTGCGTCTGTTTTCAATCTGCTTCGTTCTGGCTCTGATCCATGTGGGCTCCGCGATGGCCCAGACTTGCCCGCCGCCGGGGACATTCGTGCCAGAGCTAAAAGTGGCGCTGTCAACCAGCGCCGGGATTCCGGTTTACAGTGGCGAACTTAACCGGGCTCGCGTCAATGCGCTGGCCGGACAGAAGGGGACCGCCAGCGGAGGAAACGTGATTGGTCTGACCGTCAGCGAGGTGGAAGGCAGCGTCAAACCTCAAATCTGGTCCGTGGATATGGGGGGAGGGCGGCGCTGTGTCGGCTTGGGACGGGTGGATGGACATTGGCGGCTGAAGGATCTGGTGGTCTATATCGCCTCGGAATATCCGCCGGGAGCCTGTAATTACGCTAGAATCCGTCAGCACGAGGATGAGCATGTCGCCATCAACCGCGACACGTTCCAGCGCTGGGCGCCTCATATGCAAGAGGCTTTGCGGAAGGCGGCGCTGACCGTCAGGCCCACCATCACATCCACCGATACCGGGCAGGTTGCGCGAGAAGTGAGCGAACGCCTCATGTCCGCCCTGAAAGCGCCCATGGACGCCTACAGGGCGGAATTACGCACCCGGAATGCGGCAATCGACACCAGCGCCAGTTATCGGTCGGTGATGAGCCGTTGCCCGTCGTGGTGAGCATCAGACCGAGAACGAACTGCCGCAGCCACAGGTGGATGACGCATTGGGGTTCTTGATCTGGAAGGAGGCGCCGACCAGATCCTCGACATAATCCACCATGGAGCCGTCGAGAAGGTCCAGCGAGGTTTGATCCACCACCAGCCGGATCCCTTGATCTTCGAAAATGCGGTCTTCATCACCGATCTTGTCATCAAGCGAGATACCGTACTGAAAGCCAGAGCATCCACCGCCGGAAACGCCGACGCGGAGCATCATGTTCGGCTTGCCTTCCATCTTAATCAGGGTCAGGACCCGCTCGGCGGCGCTTTCGGTGACACCGAGTCGTGCTGCATAATTGTGTTCTGGAGTCTCGGTCATGGTTTCCCTCTGTGAAGAAAGTCGGGCTCTATGGCGGATTGAAGTAACGATACCACCGGCGTCACAGGTGGGGGAAGGGGGCTGGTTGCAATTTAGGTATGCGGATGCGTATTTCAAGATGCCTTGTGCTTAAAGACATGGCTTCCAGTTGCGTTCGAGATGCATGGCTTGTAGTGTCCCAGCCATGATTGCGACCACCGAATCTTGTGCCCGCACCTTGGCCGTCTACGCTAGTCGGCCAGAGGATTCGCGCGGGCGGCTTTATGGGGAGCCTGACAGCCCCACCCGATCGCCGTTTCAACGCGACCGCGATCGCATCATTCATTCCGCCGCCTTCCGGCGGCTGCAATATAAAACCCAGGTTTTCGTCTATCACGAAGGCGAGAATTACCGGACCCGCCTGACTCATTCCTTGGAAGTGTCGCAGATCGCACGCTCCATCAGCCGGGTTCTGGGCCTGGACGAGGATTTGGCCGAGGCCCTGGCCTTGGCCCACGATCTGGGCCATACCCCGTTCGGCCATGCTGGCGAGGATGCGCTGCAAGAGGTTCTGGCTGAGTTCGGCGGCTTTGACCATAACGCGCAAAGTTTGCGCATCGTCACCAAGCTGGAACGCCGCTATGTGGAATTCGAGGGACTGAACCTCACCTGGGAAACCCTGGAAGGCCTCGTCAAGCATAACGGCCCGCTTACCGGCCCCCTGGCGGTGAAGAAGGATCGGCCGCTGCCCGGCGCCATCGCTGAATATGCTCTGCTCCATGATCTCGACCTGGACGGCTATGCCGGAGCCGAGGCGCAGGTGGCCGCCTTGGCCGATGATATCGCCTATAACAACCACGATATCGACGACGGTCTGCGGGCTGGCCTCTTCACCATTAATGATCTGGCCGATGTCCCCTTGGTGGGACCGCTGTTCCGCAAGGTCGCCTTGGAATATCCCGAGGCTGATGACAGCTTGCTCATCCATGAAGTGATCCGCCGTATGATCGGCATCATGATCTTGGACCTGACCGGAGAGACCAAGCGCCGTATTGCCCGGTACAATCCTCAGTCTGCCGAGGATGTCCGCCGTCTGGGGGCGCCGTTGGTGGCTTTTTCCGACGAGATGCGCGCCAATGACGCGGCACTGCGTAAATTCCTGTTCGTTAACATGTATCGTCACTTCACCGTCAACCGCATGACCAGCAAGGGTCGCCGGGTGGTGAAGGATCTGTTTAGGCTGCTGTTCGCCGAGCCCGAATGCCTACCCCCTGAATGGCGGCGTCTCGCCGATGGCAAGGGGACCGCTAAGACGGCCCGCGTGGTGGCCGATTACATCGCCGGAATGACCGACCGCTTCGCGCTGGACGAGCATCGCCGGTTATTTGACATGCAAGAGAAGCCATAACACTATGAATCTGTTCAGCTACTTCCGCTCCGAGATCGTCGCCGCCGTGGAACGGGTCATTCCCGGTCAGGACGTTTCCAAGATCTCCGCCGAACCCCCGCGTGAGGCGTCACACGGTGATGTGGCCACCAATGCCGCCATGGTGTTGTGCAAATCGGTGGGCATGAAGCCGCGCGATCTGGCCGAGAAGATCGCCGATGAGCTGAAGGGCCATCCCGCCGTGACCGGTGTCGAAGTGGCGGGGCCGGGCTTCATCAATATGCGCTTGGCTGATTCATTCTGGGTCGAGCGCCTGGGCGATGTCTTGCGTGAAGGCACCGATTACGGCATTTCCGCCCAGGGCAAGGGTAAGCGGGTCAACGTGGAATATGTCTCGGCCAATCCCACCGGCCCCATGCATATCGGTCATGCCCGTGGCGCGGTGACTGGCGATGCGCTGGCTTCGCTGCTGGCCAAGGCGGGTTACGATGTCACCCGCGAATATTACGTTAATGATGCCGGGGCTCAGGTCGATGTCTTGGCCCGCTCGGTTTATCTGCGCTACCGGGAAGCCTTGGGCGAGACTATTGGCGAAATCCCGGACGGTCTTTATCCCGGCGATTATCTCAAGCCCGCCGCCGAGGAATTGGCGCGGCTGCACGGCCCCAAGTTCAAGGATGCTCCCGAGGCCCAATGGCTGGTGATCTTCCGCGCTTTTTCCGTAGATGCCATGCTGGGCATGATTAAACAGGATTTGGCGAGTCTCGGTGTATGCCATGACGTCTTTGTATCCGAGCGTGGTCTGGTGGAGGCTGGCAAGGTTCAGGCTTCGCTGGACTTCCTGGCGGGCAAGGGCTTGATCTATGAAGGTGTGCTGGAGCCGCCCAAAGGCAAGCTGCCCGATGATTGGGAAGCTCGTCCGCAGACTCTGTTCCGCGCTACCGATTTCGGTGATGACGTGGATCGTCCTTTGAAGAAATCGGATGGGTCTTGGACCTATTTCGCCTCGGATATCGCCTATCACCTGGACAAATACCAGCGCGGTTTCACCTCCATGATCGACGTCTGGGGGGCCGATCATGGCGGCTATGTGAAGCGCATGCAGGCCGCGGTGAAGGCGGTCAGCGGCGGTGAAGGTGATCTGGACGTCAAGCTGTGCCAGATGGTCAATCTCATGAAGGGCGGTCAGCCCTATAAGATGAGCAAGCGGGCCGGGACTTTCGTCACCCTGGCCGATCTGGTGGAGGCCGTGGGCAAGGATGTGGTCCGCTTCATCATGCTGACCCGCAAGAACGACGCTCATCTGGACTTCGACCTGGACAAGGTTCTAGAGCAAAGCCGCGACAATCCGGTGTTTTATGTTCAGTACGCCCATGCCCGGTGCCATTCGGTGATGCGTCACGCCACCGAGATATGGCCGGACTGGACCGACTTTGTCGCTTCGCCTGATCCGGTGGTCCTGGGGCGCTTGACCGATCCGGCCGAGCTTGCTTTGATTAAGCATCTGGCGGGATGGCCGCGTCTGGTGGAAAGCGCCGCCGAAGCCCACGAACCCCACCGTGTCGCTTTTTATCTCAACGAATTGGCGGCAACCTTTCATGGCTTGTGGAACAAGGGGAAGGACGAGGCCCGGCTTCGCTTCCTGATTGAGGGGGATCGCGATGTCTCGCTGGCGCGGCTGGCGCTGTTGCAGGCGGTTGTCGTGGTGATCGCGTCGGGTCTGGCCATTTTCGGGGTCGAGCCCATGGAGGAGATGCGCTGACATGGCAATGCGTCCCAGCGACGATTTCGACCGTGATATCATGGATATCATTCCCCAGCGTTTCGACGCTGACGCCGATTCTCACCAGGCTCGCGCCGGGCATCGTTTACGCTCCATCGTCACCATCGGGATCGCTGTGGTGGCTGTGGGGGCCATCGTCGCCGCAGGTCTTCATTTCCTGGGCGGACGCAAAGGTGGCGGCATGGGGGTTCCGGTCATCAAGGCCGATGATAAGCCCATCAAGATCCGTCCGCGCCCTGATGATCGCGGTGGTATGCAGGTCCCCAATCAGGACAAGCTGGTCTATGAGCGCATGGAGCAGGGGATCGAGGGGGAGCCCAAGGTGGAGCGCTTGCTGCCTCAGGTCGAGTCTCCCAAAGCTCCGCCGCGCATGACTGTTCCGGTGGAAACCTTGTCCCCCGTCGTGGAGGCGCCAAAGCCGGTTCAGCCGCAAAGGGCGACCGCGCCGCTGCCGGTCAAGCCGGGAGAGCCGCCAACACCAAAGATTGCTCCGACCGCCAAAGTGGCCGCGCAACCCATGGAAGCCCCGGCCGGGTCGGCTTATCAGCCGGTTCAGGCCCGGCCCGCGCCCCCGGATCAGGTCATTACCCCGGCCCAAGTCGCAAGTGCGCCTCCGCCTCAGGCCGCCGCTCCGGCTGCCGTGGCAACCGTCAAGACTGCCGCTTTCGGGGATTATGTCATCCAGTTGGGGGCTGTTCGCGCCCAGGATCTGGCTGAAAAGGAATGGATTCGCATCCAAAAGGGCAATGCCGATCTGCTGGGCGGACTTCATTCCGATATCGTCAGGGTTGAATTGGAGGGTAAGGGAGTGTTCTGGCGTGTGCGCGCCGCTCCCTTGACTGAACAATCCGCCCGTTCCCTCTGCGCCGAACTGGCCCATCGTAATCAGGGGTGCATCGTTGCCCGTAAATAAGAAAATTCCAGCCGCCGTCATCTTCGGCTGTTCTGGCACGGTGTTGAGCGATGAGGAACGCAGCTTCTTCTCCCGCGTCGATCCGCTGGGCTTTATCCTGTTTGCCCGCAATGTGGATAATCCCCATCAGGTTCGTTTGTTG
>JAYTWE010000670.1:0-3253 GCA_043744055.1 Magnetospirillum sp. | reverse complement strand
GCGAAAGCGACTGGACGTCAACGCCGCCGCCGAGCGGTGGGCTTCGGCGCTGCCGGATCTGATCGTCAGGAATTGGCGGGATGATGGTGCACCGTAACCGGCGACACAGCAGGAACCAGCGTAACGGAAATCCGTGTGCCGACAGCATGGGCATACTTTTCCAGCGTGCGCAGATTCGGCGGATTGCGGCCACTCTCGATTCGAGCCACTACCGACTGGGTGGTTCCCATGCGCTCCGCGACCTCGGCCTGAGTCAGGCCGGCATTGGCACGAGCCTCGATCAGCGCCCGCGCCAAAGTGAACTCCGGCGCCAGAGCATCGTATTCCGCCCGGAAGGCGGGATCTCTCATCCATTCGTCCTTGAGGCTATCGAACGGAATGGTCATGGCTCCAACTCCTTAACTCGCTGAAGGGCCAACTCAAGTGCGTGCGGCGGCGTCTTCTGCGTTTTCTTGACGAAAGCATGGATGATCACGATTCGCCGTTCATGCGCCAAAACGTAAATCGCACGAGCGATGCCGTCTTTACCCTGCATGCGCATTTCCCACAGCTTGTCGCGGAGCGGCTTGACGTGGGGTTCCCGTATCCTCTGCGGACCAAGCGCCACCATCATGTCGAGGATGTGGGTCAGCTTGGCCCGGATATCCACCGGCAGGGCGGCGACCTCGGCCTTGACTGTTTCGTTCGGAATTTCGACACGCCACTCCATATCCCAACAATATCGCATTGGTGCGATATTGAGCAACAGGTAAGGTTGCTCCGGGGGATATCAAGGGGCTGAGGAACCCGCTCCATGCCCTCCATCCGTGAACAGATCCTCGCCGAGGAGAACATCGCCGCAGGTTCCGTGCGATTACGCCCTCTACTGTGAGCGCAATCTCGTCGAGCGCTTCTTCTTAAAGATCAAGCACTTCAGGAGGATCGCCACCCGTTACGACCAGACCCCAAGGGCGTTCTTATCCATCCTTTGCCTCGTCAGCACATTCATCTGGACCAAATGAATGTCAACGCCCTCTAATCCCTGGGACATGATCTCATATCGATGTGACGTAAATTCATAGAGCGACACTGGAATGTTGAAAATAACGACCAGCCGATACTGATATCAGTTTGGGCTGATTGTTATGATTAGTGATTGGCGTTACAGCAGGTCTGCCGATAAACAAACCGTGGCATTCGGATAGTGGTCGATAAGAACAGCCTTGTCCGTTCAAAGCTTCCGGGTGAATAAACCCTGGAAGTCATTGTTTGGGCCGTCATGAACACATCCCTTGCCGACGTCATTGAGCGTTTTATCGAGCATTGCCGAATTGCCAAGCGCCTATCCGCCAATACCCTGCGCGCCTATGAAACCGACCTAGCCGATTTCCTCGCCCATTTGGGTAAGGATGCCGATGTCGCGGGGATCAACCGTGACGGCCTACGGCACTATGCCTGCACTCTATTCGACGCCAAGGGCTTGAAGGAATCCACGGTGAAGCGGCGCATGGCGGCGCTGAAGGTGATGTTCCGCTGGCTGGAGCGCGACGAAGTCATTCCGCTCAGCCCATTCCATCGGCTTGATCTGTCCATCCGCCTGCCCCGGCGGCTTCCCCGCGCCCTCACGGTGGATGAGATGCGCCGTCTGCTGCACTCGGCCGAGCGGGAGTTGGGCGGTGGTCACGATGCCATCCTGCTGCATTTCGTCATCGTCTGCCTGTTCGTCACCGGCCTACGGGTGGGCGAACTGACGGGTGTTGGCCTAGCCGAGGTCGATCTGGCGGAGGGCACCATCCTGGTGCGCGGCAAGGGCAACCGCGAGCGCCGGGTGTTCCTGACCGGGCACGAGACAACGGTGGCGCTGACGGACTACCTCGCCTTGCGCGCCGGGATCACCACCACCTCGGACCGTTTCCTGCTGACTGGGGCGGGTGGGGCGGTCACCGCCCAGCACCTCCGCCGGCGGTTGGTCTCGTTGGCCAAGCGGGCGCGGATCGAGCGAAGGGTCACGCCCCATATGCTTCGCCATACCGCCGCTACTCAGTTGATCGAGGCCGGCGTCGATATCCGCTTCGTCCAGAAGCTTCTCGGTCACGCCAGTATCGCCACTACCCAAATCTACACCCAGGTCAGCGACAGCAGCCTGCGCGATACCATGGTCCGTGCCGATACCTTGGCAAGGGTGAAAGGAGGCAGATAGAGGGGCCGATAACTAATAATTATGACGTCGCCTATCCCGAGAAACACTGAACAGCGCGTCAGGCATTCAGCAGAAAAATGGGGTCCAGAAAAATACAGAAAAATAGGGTCAGAGTCGAATTATTGAACAATTGAGGCCCTGAACATGGCTCGCCTTGTCCGTTACGACATCCCCGACCTTCCGCAGCACGTGATTCAGCGCGGCAACAACCGTGGGGTGACGTTTGTGGTGGAGACGGACTACGCATTCTATCTGGAGTGTCTGGAGGGCGCGGCCAAGACGGCGGGCTGCGACATCCACGCCTATGTGCTGATGACCAATCACGTGCACCTGTTGGCGACGCCGCATGCGGCCGGCGCCATCTCCCGGATGATGCAGTCGGTGGGGCGGCGCTATGTACGGTATTTCAACCTCGCCCAGCGGCGTTCGGGCAGCAGCCTCCTCCCCGCCATTGCGTCTAAAAATAAGATTTATTTATAGCCATCGGCACCGTCATGAATGTATCACTTTGTCATTCAGCGAAATGACGGTAGCGTTCCCCATGCTTGAGACATTCGAAACCGTTGCCAAAGCCGTCGCCGATCCCAGCCGGGTCCGTATCCTGAAGCTGCTGGAATGCGGCGAACTCTGCGTCTGCCAGATCACCACGGTGATGGACCTTGCGCCCGCCACTGTATCCAAACATCTGGCGGGACTGAAGACCGCAGGCCTGGTCCAGCAACGCAGGGACGGCAAATGGGCGTACTACCGCTTGGCCGAACACGACTTTAACGCCTATGCCCGGCCCTTCCTCAATCTGGTGGGGGCTTCCTTGAAGAATGACCCCACCACGACGGAGGACCGCCGCATTCTGGCGCTGGTCAACGCGGTTCCGGTCCAGGTTCTGTGCGACCGGGGACGGGCGGCACTGCCTTCGAATACTCAGGCGGCAACCACCTGCTATGGGGGACCACCATGAGCGAGAAAACTTATAACGTACTGTTTTTGTGCACTGGCAACTCGGCGAGAAGCGTCATGGCCGAATGCATCTTGAACCGCGATCTTTCCGGCAAGTTCAAGGCGTTCAGCGCGGGA
>JAYTWE010000669.1:0-5173 GCA_043744055.1 Magnetospirillum sp. | reverse complement strand
CCTGGAACCAGGGCCAGGATTTGCAGAGCCCCAAGTCCGACAGCCCCGGCAAAGCCCATATGCTCGATGCGACGAACCGTCACTCCCAGCTTATCGCTGACCAGAAGAAACAAACCACCAACCAGAACAAAACTGGCGGCGCTGACGGGGCTGACCGCTCCAACCATGCGGTCCAGCAGAAACCACCCGGCCAAAGCCGCCGGAATTGTTCCTGCCGCCACGAAGAGGAACAGACGTGATCCGCCATCGGGCTTTCCTTTGGCCAGACGCCAGACGCCAACCGACATGGCCGCCACATCACGCCAGAAATACAGCATCAGGGCGAGAATAACCCCCATATGGGCGGCAACCGACAGAGCAGCCCGAGATTCGGGCGCCCCGGTCAAGATCGTTTGCGATGCCAAAAGGCCCGAGGCCCCAAGCGGCAGAACTTCTCCCAGCCCCTGAATCAGGGCGATGACCAGAACCTCAAGCAACGTCACGGCAGCGCCCCCCCTGATACGAAGGCTGTTTATATCACTCCGCGCCACCTCGCCGGAAGAGGAGTCTATATCGTCCCATAACGGTACTATATGCAGAAAGAAATAGCACGAACGGCCCGCTCCAAGGCGGCAATCGTCCCGGCACCAGCGCATTAAGACAGCGCTCCTGACATAAAACATTGATTATCGTTGAACCGTCAGGAGTTTTACCCTAAATTCCTGGTGTCTCGGCCCAAGGAATTCGCCATGCCCCGCAAGATGCTGCAGTTCACCCATCTCCACCAGCGCATGCCCGATAAGCGTAGCGCGGCTGAACGTCGGAGCGATTTCGGCGAGATCAGCGAGGCCTTTCCCACCAATACCGCCGGGGAACAATCGTCACGCTGCGAGCAATGCGGCATTCCGTTCTGCTCCATCCACTGCCCCTTGGGAAACAACATCCCCGACTGGCTGATGCTGGTGGCGCAAGGTCGGA
Organism: Magnetospirillum sp.; assembly: GCA_043744055.1. GTDB lineage: Bacteria > Pseudomonadota > Alphaproteobacteria > Rhodospirillales > Magnetospirillaceae > Phaeospirillum. Next base: position 4,216 of record JAYTWE010000669.1, on the reverse strand, counting down.
TGGAGGAGGCCTATGCCGTCTCGTCGGCCACCAATACCTTCCCGGAAATCTGCGGCCGCATCTGCCCCCAGGATCGCCTGTGCGAGGGCTCTTGCGTGCTGGAACAGTCCAAGCATGGCAATGTCACCATCGGTGCGGTGGAAAAGCACATCACCGAACACGCCTTCTCCCAGGGCTGGGTCAAGCCAGTCCTGCCCGCCGCCGAATTGGGGCGCTCGGTGGGTATCATCGGCGGCGGACCGGCCGGTCTGGCGGCGGCCGAGGCCTTACGCTCTCGCGGCTATGGAGTCACCGTCTACGACCGCCATGACCGCATGGGCGGGTTGCTCATTTACGGCATTCCCGGCTTCAAGCTGGAAAAGGATGTGGTCGAGCGCCGGATCGCCTTGCTGGCCGAGGCTGGCATCCGCTTTGTCACCGGGGCCGAGATCGGCAAGACCATCTCCTTCGCCGAGCTGCGTGACCGCCATGACGCGGTGCTGATCGCCACCGGCGTTTATAAGGCCAAGCCGCTGGGCATTCCCGGCGCCGACAAGCCCCAAGTCCTGGCCGCCCTGGATTATCTCATCGCTCAAAATCGCGCCGGATTGGAAAAGTCTTCTCCTCCCCCCAAACTGAATGCCAAGGGCAAGTCCGTGGTGGTGATCGGTGGTGGCGACACCGCCATGGATTGCGTGCGCACCGCCATTCGCCAGGGGGCCAAGTCGGTGAAGTGCCTCTATCGCCGCGACCGCGCCAACATGCCCGGCTCCAAGCGCGAGGTCTCCCATGCCGAAGAGGAAGGCGTCGATTTCGTCTGGATGGCCGCGCCCGATTCCATCACCGCCGAGGGCGTGCGGGCCAATCGGATGCATCTGGGCATGCCCGACGCGTCCGGTCGCCAAAGCCCGGTGGTGATCGAAGGCTCCAGCTTCACCCTGAAGGCCGACATGGTCATCGCCGCCCTGGGCTTCGACCCCGAAGACGTGCCCACTCTGTTCGGCGCTCCCGACCTTAAGGTCAGCAAATGGGGCACGGTGGAGATCGACCAATCCCTGATGACCAGCCTGGACGGCGTCTTTGCCGCGGGCGACATCGCGCGTGGCGCGTCCTTGGTGGTCTGGGCGATCAAGGACGGCCGCGACGCCGCCGAATCCATCCATCGCCATATCAGCGCCAAGACCGCCCTGGCGGCGGAGTAGGAGAGCACCATGTCCGATTTCGTCACCCAATACCTCGCCAATCAGCGGATTCTGGAAGACGCCGGAATTGACACCGCTCCCCATGATGCCTGCGGCGTCGGCATGGTTGCCGCCCTGGATGGCAAAGCGCGGCGCGACGTGGTCGTGGCCGGGATCGAGGCGCTGAAAGTGCTGTTCCATCGCGGCGCGGTCGATGCCGACGGCAAGACCGGCGATGGCGCGGGCATCCATGTGGAAATCCCCCAGGACTTCTTCAAGGACCATATCCGCCACACCGGTCACGACCCGGTGGCCGGTCATCTCGCGGTTGGAATGGTGTTCCTGCCCAAGACCGATCTGGGCGCGCAGGAGACCTGCCGCTGCATCGTCGAGACCGAGATTTTGAATTTCGGCTACACCATCTATGGCTGGCGTCAAGTTCCGGTGGACGTCACCGTCATCGGCGAGAAGGCCAATGCCACCCGGCCCGAGATCGAACAGATCATGGTGGCCAATACGCTGGGAACCTCCGAGGATCGCTTCGAGGCCGACCTGTTCATCATCCGCCGCCGCATCGAGAAGCGGGTCCTGGCCGAGCACGTCACCGATTTCTACATCTGCTCGCTGTCGTGCCGTTCCATCATCTATAAGGGCATGTTCCTGGCCGAGCAGCTGACCACCTTCTATCCCGATCTGCTGGACGAGCGCTTTGTATCGCGCTTCGCCATCTATCATCAGCGCTATTCCACCAATACCTTCCCCACCTGGCGCCTCGCCCAGCCTTTCCGCATGTTGGCCCATAACGGCGAGATCAACACGCTGACCGGCAATATCAACTGGATGAAGGCCCACGAGCCCCGCATGGAGCACGAAACCTTCGGACCGGCCATGGACAGTCTGAAGCCCATCGTCCAGCCCGGCGGATCGGATTCCGCGGCGCTCGACAACGTGTTCGAGGTCATGTGCCGGGCCGGTCGTCCGGCTCCACTGGTCAAGCAGATGCTGATCCCCGAAAGCTTGGGTTCCAACGCCATGATGCCCGAGGCCCATCGGACTTTCTTTGGCTACTGCAACTCGGTGATCGAGCCCTGGGACGGTCCGGCGGCCATCTGCGCCACCGACGGGACCTGGGTGGTGGCCGGGGTGGATCGCAATGGGTTGCGCCCCATGCGCTTCACCATTTCCAGGGCCGGTCTGCTGATCTTGGGCTCGGAGACCGGCATGGTGAAGGTGGCCGATTGCGACATCATGGAAAAAGGCCGCGTCGGCCCCGGCCAGAGCATCGCCATTGATCTGGAAGCCGGACGTTTTTATCGCGACACGGAATTGAAGGACATGCTGTCGGCCCGGCGCGATTACAGCGCCTGGGTCAAGCGCATCACGGAGCTGGACTCCCTGGTCAGGACCGGCGCGCCGGAACCGGTCGAATTATCTGCGGAAGAGATGAAGCGCCGTCAGGCCAGCTATGGCCTGACCATGGAAGATATGGAGCTGATCCTCCACCCCATGGTGGAAGACGCCAAAGAGGCTATCGGCTCCATGGGCGACGACACTCCCCTGGCGGTGCTGTCCGAGGGCTATCGCGGGCTGCACCATTTCTTCAAGCAGAACTTCAGCCAGGTCACCAATCCGCCCATCGATTCCTTGCGCGAATCCCGTGTCATGAGCTTGCGCACCCGTCTCGGCAATCTGGGCAATATCCTCGACGAAGATGAAAGCCAGTGCGACCTGTTGCAGCTGGAAAGCCCGGTCCTGTCCAACGCGGAATTCGCCGCCATGCGCAAATATATGGGCGCGGCGGCGGCAGTGATCGAATGTACTTACGATCCCAAGAGCGGCGACAACGCCTTGAAGGATGCCCTGGCCCGCGTGCGCCGCGAGTCCGAAGACCGAGTTCGCGGCGGCTGCACCCATCTGATCCTCTCCGATGAAGCCACCGGTCCCGACCGCGCCCCCATCCCCATGATTCTGGCCACCGGTGGAGTTCACTCTCATCTGGTGCGCGAACATCTGCGGACCTGGACCTCGTTGAATGTCCGCTCCGGCGAATGCCTGGACGTGCATTACTTCGCGGTGCTGATCGGCGTCGGGGCCACCACGGTCAATGCCTATCTGGCCCAAGAAGCCATCGCCGACCGCCAGCGGCGCGGCCTGTTCGGAGCCATGCCCCTGGAGGAATGCGTCCGTCGCTATAAATACGCCCTCGACCAAGGCCTGTTGAAGATCATGGCCAAGATGGGCATCTCGGTGGTCAGCTCTTATCGCGGCGGCTACAATTTCGAGGCGGTGGGCCTGTCACGCACTCTGGTGGCCGAGTTCTTCCCCGGCATGACCAGCCGAATTTCCGGCATCGGCCTGACCGGCATTCAGAAGAAGGCCATCGAACAGCACGGGATCGGCTTCGGCGGCGCGGCTCCGGTCCTGCCCATCGGCGGCTTTTATCGGGTGCGCCGGGGTGGCGAGGCTCATTCCTTCGACGGCGCTCTGATCCATCTGCTTCAGATGGCGGTGGCCGACGATTCCTATGCCCTCTACAAGAAATATTCCGACGGCATGCGCAAGCTGCCTCCCATCACCATCCGCGATCTGCTGGATCTGCGCCCGGCCGGGAATCCGGTCAGCCTGGACGAGGTGGAGAGCATCACCGAAATCCGCAAGCGGTTCCTGACGCCGGGCATGAGCCTGGGCGCCCTGTCGCCGGAAGCCCACGGCACCTTGAACATCGCCATGAATCGGATCGGCGCCAAAAGCGTGTCCGGTGAAGGCGGCGAGGATCGTGAACGCTATCGCCCGCGTCCCAACGGCGACAACGCCAATTCGGCGGTCAAGCAGATCGCGTCGGGCCGGTTCGGCGTCACCGCCGAATACCTCAACATGTGCCGCGAGATCGAGATCAAGGTGGCCCAGGGCGCCAAGCCCGGCGAGGGCGGCCAGTTGCCCGGCTTCAAGGTCACAGTGGAGATCGCCAAGCTGCGCCACGCCACCCCAGGCGTCATGCTCATCAGCCCGCCGCCCCATCACGACATCTATTCCATCGAGGATCTGGCCCAGCTGAT
>JAYTWE010000668.1:0-9392 GCA_043744055.1 Magnetospirillum sp. | reverse complement strand
GGTCAGGTCATCGGGAGGCAGACCGGGAAGGTGGTGGTGGAAGCGTGATAGCACGCCGCCCACCAGACCGCCCTCTGGTCCGATCTCACGCATCCAGTCCAGCAGGGTTGTTTCATCAACCACCGGCTTGCCGTTGATTTCGCTTTCCATCAAGGCATCGCTATAGGTCAGCAAAGTGCTGCCCGGCGGCATGACCGTGGTGACTTCATCATATGTCGCGTCAGCAAAGGCTCCCAGAGGCGGCCCTTCCAGAGGCAGAAGCTGAGCCGAGCCATCGCTCCTCATTAAGACGGGCGGTGGAGTTAACGCCCCGGCACAGGTCAGAAGCCCGCTGCTGTGGTTCAGCTCACAGGCCAGGGCGGCGGCGAATTGGCCGGGCGGCAGCAGGCGCTTCAGCTCGTGATTGAGAAAGTCCAAGACCTCACCGGGGCCGTTCAAAGCCCAAGGGCGCCGGGCCATCAAGGCGTGAAGGCGGACGGTGTTGAAGGCGGCGGCGACGCCGTGACCGGTGAAGTCGGCCACCAGCAAGCCCACAGTGCCGTAATGGGTTTCGTAGATGGTCCAGAAATCACCGCCCAATTCCGACGAGGTTTCCATCAGACCGGTTACCGTGATCCCGGTGCGTTGCCGCACCTGCTCCAGCTGGTTCGGCTGGGGGTGCAGGGTCTCTTGGGTGGCGCGGGCCAGCTCCAGCTCCTCGCTCATGCGCGATTGATAGGACTTCAGCCCGGTCAGCAAGATACGGTTTTCCAGGTGAACCCGCAGACGGGCGGTGACTTCCGCCGCATTGATGGGCTTGCTCACCATGTCGGTGCCGCCCGCAGCGAAGCAATTAGCCCGCCCATCGGGATTGTCAAACGCGGTCACGAACAGGACGGGGAGTTCGTCTTGACTATAATTCTGGCGCAGACGGCGGCACATCTCGTATCCATCCATCACCGGCATCATGACGTCTAACAGTACGATATCGGGCTTGTTCTTGCGGATGGCGTCCAGGCCTTCAAGACCGTTCATGGCGGTCTCGATCTGGTGGACTCCGATGGACTGCGCGATGGCGGTCAAGACGCGTTGATTTACCAGATTGTCATCGACAATCAGGACAAGGGTATCGCCCAGGGTCATGGTGCCGCAGGGGGAGCGGAGGAAAAGCGAAGTATCGAGCAGCGACCGCCATCTTCCACGGTTAATCGGCCTATTTCCGAAATGATGGCAAGCCCATGCTGGCGTGGCTGCGCATCATCGCTGGTATCAATGATCCGGCAGAATTCATAGCCTGGCCCCTGATCCCGGACGGCGACTTCCAGCATGTCGTCGATACAAGACGCGGAAATCTCGATTCTCCGGCTGCTACGTTTGGGATCGGACAGGGCCATATCTAGCGATTGACAATAGGTATCGAAACCCTCCATCCCCGTTTTTGGACTGGCAACTTGAAGGTTGCCGTGAACCAGGGCATTGGCCACCAATTCGTGGATAGCGCGTTCAAGTCCGGGGGCTTGCTCCCCCCATTGGGGGTGGCGGCGCAACAAGGATGCGGAAAATATCATGGCCAGATCGCATTGATAGGCGGTCGATGTGGTCACCGCCAATCCTATGCCGCCCTGCTTTAGGTGTCGCAGGAAGTGCTGGCCGAGCGGTTCATCTTTCCCTTCATCATCCTCGATGCCCGCAATCTGGGGGGAGTCGAGGCATATGGCCAGAGAGTCCGGTCCAAAATTCTGCACGGCCATTATCTGGCATGGGGCAGGAGACGTCACCCAGCCGTAAGAATCGGCCAAGACAGCCAGTCTCGACGGGGGCAGTTCGTCTGAAATGAGTTGGATCATCTGATGGCCATGGTTTTGTTTGTACGATGGGGCGAGGAAAGCGAATCTTTCATCGGAGTCACCACACTAGGAATCGATTTTGGAGCAAAGCTGTGACATATGAAATGGATAAGTCCGGCAGCTTGATATGAAAAAAGGGTAATGGCATGGATTATGGCTTTGATGCTGGGGGCGATTGTCTGACCGTTGTCCTTGATGGCCGGATGACTCATGCAGATTACAAGGGATTCCGCGAGATCCTGGCCCGCGTTAATCAAGATAAGCCCGGCAAGGTCAGATTTGACCTGTCGAAGGTCTCCTTTGTGGATTCATCCGCGCTTGGCATGTTACTGATCGTGCGCGATGCTGCTGTCGAGGCTCAACGTGATGTCATCTTGAAGGGGGCATCGGGGCAGGTGGAGACCTTGATTAATGTGGGTAAACTTCATAAGTACTTCACTATAGAATAGCCGCGCTATGATAGCGTGAAAATATATCTTTGACTCGCATCAGGTAGGTCATGCCCGACGAATTGGAAAAATCCGGCCAGGATCGACGCCGCTATCCTCGCTTTCGCGGTGGCGGGCTGATGGTCAATATCGGTGGTAAACTGGTTAAAGTTGCCGGTATTTCCGCTGGCGGCATGAAACTTGAGTCTGGCTTCAAGGTAACCGACGTCTCCATGCGTTTCACCTTGTATCCCTCCCATAATGGGAAAGTGGATATCAATCACGGCATCGGCGGCATGTGCCGCCTGGTCCGGGAGGCAGGTGAGTTCGTCGCTCAGCGTTTCGACCCCGCCACCTATCATCTGGTTAAGCTGGTGGCCGATTGCACCAATGTTGGTCCCGAACTGGATTCCTATTTGGGTCAGTGACAAGATTGCCCCGGCAAGTTCTGCCGCCACCTTCGGAAATCCCAGGTCAACTGGCCGTTCCTGCCGAGGGCGTATTCAGCTAACATGTTGAATAGCAACAAAACTTAACTTGGCCCGCCGCTTGCATCCTCCATTTACGGATAAGTGTCCGTCGTGAATGGAGGCGACGATGTTATATGGCGCGTTTAATAATGCCAGCTTGGCAATGCAGTCGTTTGACCATGCAATGGGAACTATTTCCCAGAACATCGCCAACATCAATACCAATGGCTATAAGCGCAAGGACACCGAGTTCAAGACGGTGATGTCCGAGAGCCATGCCGCGCCAGGAACCACGCAAAACAGCGCCACCGCCCCCACCGCCACACGAGGGCTGGATGTTTTCGGCGTACGGGCTGTGGATCGCTACATGATTACCCAGCAAGGCATCATCACGCCGACCTCCAACTGGTCGGATGTCGGCATCAATGGCCGTGGTTTCTTCGTGGTGACCGAGCCCGACACAACCGGCTTGCCTCAGACATCGGCGTCGACCACCGATGACAAGAATGTTCTTTATACTCGCGCTGGTGATTTCGTTCAAAAGGCGGTCGGAACAAAAAGCTATTTCACCACCGCCAGTGGTCAGTTTCTAATGGGCTGGCAGGCCGATGCCCAGGGCAAGATACCCGGTGTCAGTACGACCGCCAGCAGTTCCGTGGCCAGTGCCGCCAATACCACCACCGGCAGCAAGCCATCCTCTCTTGTCCCCATCTACACCTCGCCGGGTCAGTTGATCGACGGCGTCGCCACCACCGCCATGCAGACGGTGATGAATCTTCCGTCCCAAGCCACCGCCACCGCCAGCCCCCAGAGCTTCACCAATAGCAGTGTGGTGACAGACGGTACCGGCGCGGCCCAGGATCTGACCATGACCTGGAGCCGGGTGGATGGTGATAACTGGTCGGTGGCTTTCTCGCTTCCCACCAATCCGGGTTCGGGCAGCGTGGGAACCATTACGGGGTCGCCCATTACGGTGACTATGGATCGTTTCGGTGCTTTGACCGCTCCAACCGCTTCGGCGTCGGGAACTGGATTCGCCGATCTGGCCATCGCCTGGTCGGCGGGAGCCACCACCACCACCACGCCCAGCGTCGATCTGAACGGCCAGAAGCCGACGCTTCAGGAGGTTCCCGTCACCCTGACCGTCTATGACAATGCCTTCAATTCAGAGAATCTGACCTTGGCATTCGAGCATTCCGCCAGCGGACAATGGTATATGCGCATCAAGAACCCTGCGGCCAGCGGGAGCGTGACGGCTCTTAGTGCCAGCAGTGGGAGTGCAACCCCCGCCGCCGCTGGCACGGCCCCCGGCTCGATTCCCATCACTTTCGATGGTGCGGGCAAGATCATCACGCCCACCACCGTTAATTTCGGCTATGCCTGGACGCCAAGCGTGACCGCGACCACGCCTGCGCTTGTGGCCGTTCCCACGGTGTTGTCGTCCTATGCCTCGGCATTGAATACGGCGGTCTCTGGAGTCACGGTTCCGTCCCAGCCCGCCACAGCGGGGCAGCTGACGGCTTATCAGACCGCTCTGGATACCGCCATCGGTGCCGTGGCCATTGCCGCTCCGGCCACGGCGGCGGATCTGACCGCGTATTCGGCTTCGCTCTATGGGGCTTTCGTCACCGCCAACTCCACCACGGCCACGGCGAAGGCCGCGGCGGCGACCAAGGCGGGGACCAACACCATCGCGCTGGATGTGAGCAAGCTGACTCAATATGCGGGCGCCACCGCCACGGCCATCGAGATCAAGAATAATGAACAAGATGGGTATGCGTCCGGTATCATGGACTCGACTGCATTTACCAGCACCGGTGAGTTGATCGGTCATTTCAGTAACGGCCGCACCCGGACTCTGGCCATGATTCCGGTGGCAAGCTTTGTTGCCGCCGATAATCTTGACGCCGTTTCAGGAACGATGTTCCGTCGGACTCAGCAGGCTGGAGATTTAAAGATCGACACGATCAGTTCGCAAGGAAGTGGCGCCACCATGGCGGTTTCGGCGGTGGAGACATCCAATGTGGATCTCGCCGATGAATTCACCCGGATGATCGTGACTCAGAAGGCTTATTCCATGAATTCCACGGTGTTCAAGACGGCCGATGAGATGACCACCACCGCGCGGGACCTCTATCGTTAACAGAAGTCTATCTCTTCCAGGCTTTCAGCCGCTTGGCCGCCTCGATCATATGGGCGGCGGAGCCAGCATAGGAAAACCGCAGGCTGCGCATTCCCTCGAATGGGTCGAAATCGACGCCGGGAGTGACGGCCACGCCGGTCTCGGCCAGCATACGGCGGCAAAAGTCGCGGCTGTCATGGGTCAAGTCCGACACATCGGCGTAAAGATAAAAAGCTCCGTCCGATGGGGCCAGGCGCGCAAAGCCAGCCTGGGGCAGTTCATTCAACAAGATGTCGCGATTGGCTTGATAGGCTTTGACCCGCTCATCCAGTTCATCTTCACAGTCGAACACCGCCTCGGCTGCCAACTGCGATAGAGTCGGCGGTGAGATGAACAGATTCTGCTGGAGGCATTCCACCGAGCGGACCAGATCTTCGGGAAGCACCATCCAGCCTAATCGCCATCCGGTCATGGCGTAATATTTGGAAAAGCTGTTGATGATGACGGCATGGGGGGCCGAGGCCGATCCGGCCGCTGTCGCCGCCTTCATATCAAAGGTGATGCCGTGATAGATTTCGTCCGAGATCAGGCGGATTTCCTTGGCTTCGCACCAGCTGCCCAGCTCGGTCATTTCCGTTGCGTTCAGCATACTGCCGGTGGGGTTGGACGGGCTTGCCACCACCACGCCGTCCAGCCGCCCGTCCAGCTTTGATAAGACATCTACCGATAATTGCCAACGGCTGGCCGGACCCACCGGGACGTTGACGCATTGGATTCCCAGCGCCTTCAATATGTTGCGATAGGCGGGGTAGCCGGGGGCCGCCACCGCCACCCGATCTCCAGGAGCAAAGGCGGCCAGGAAGGACAGCAGAAACCCCGCCGAGGACCCGGTGGTGATGCAGACCTGTTCCGGTGATACCGATACGCCGTAGCAGTCGGCGTAATGTCGTGCGATGCGGCGGCGCAGGCCGTCCGTGCCCATGGCCAAGGTGTAGCCCAGGGGCTGGTCGGCCAGGGCGCGGGCGGCCGCCTCTCGCACTCGCGCTGGGGCTTGGCCCGAGGGCTGCCCCACCTCCAGATGGATCACGTCGCCGCCTTCGGCCTGACGTTTGGCGGCGTCGCGCATCACATCCATGACCATAAAGGGGGAGATTACCCCTCGTTCGGCGATCTTGAACGCCATCAGCGAACGCCTACGGTCACCGCCATGCCGAAACCACGCGGATCAGTGGCGTATTCACAGCTACTGGAATTTTTATGACCATCGGAGCAATGCAATGCTTCCACTCTGCTGGGCATGGCCACGGCGCTGACCTGATGGCCGCGTTGTTGGAGTGGAGCCGGATCGAGGGCATTCGGGGCGCTCTCGACAAAGACGGCGTCGGGGGAGCCGGGATGAACCAGCCGTGGGGCGGCCAGGGCCTCGACCAACGACTTGTTATCCGATGCCGTGCTTAAGAAAGTCAAGGCAAGCGCCACCGGAGCGGTGCCGCCGCCGGATGCGGCTCCAGCGAAGTGGGGTTCGTTGGAATTGTGATTGATGCTCAACATGGTGGTGATGGATGGCGGGCCGTTGGGGCCGGGTGAGCCCGCCAGGACGATGCCGGTTCCCGGTGCGACCCGTCCGGCACCAAACAGTCCATAGGTGGTGACGCCACAGGCCACTGTCTGTCCCGTGGAATCCATGGCGACAAAGCCGGTGGACAGGGGGAAGTCAGCCGGAGGCGCACTGACCCCGGAAACCGGAATGTGGCGATCGGGAGTGTAGTCGGCCATCAAGGCCTTGAGATGGTCTTCACTGATCAGTCCGGCCGGGTCATCGTTGGTCCAGCCATTGGGGCGCATCCAGCGGCTGCGATCGGCGAAGGCGCGGGCCGATGCTTCCGCCAGAAGGTGGCTCCGCTCGGCGGGGGATGCGTCGGACCAGCGGTCCCACAGGCTGCCCACCAGTTGGGCGGTAACGGTGCTGCCCACCGACGGAGGAGGAGCGAAATGGGCGGTTTCGTTGCCCACCTTCACCTTCAGGGTTTCTCTCCATGTGGGACGGATGTCACGGAGATCCTCCAGAGTCAGGGTTCCTCCCGCGCTCTGAACCGCCTTGACCACTTCGCGGGCGCCGATTCCTGAATAGAAATCACCGGTATTCCGGCGAAGATTTGCCAACACCGCCGCCAGATTGGGCTGCAAGATGGTGTCGCCTTCGCGCAAGATACTGCCGTCGGGGCGGAAAAAGATGGCGCGGGCCGCCATGTCACGGCCCAGAATGGGGACCGCGCGGGACAGATCATTGGCCAGGGCGCGGGTTATGGGAAAGCCGTTCCGAGCCAGACGTTCCGCCTCGACCAGCAGACTTTCATGGCGCAGCTTGCCGTATTTGGCGTGCAGCGCGAAGAAGCCGCGCGGATTGGCGGGCACCGCCGTGGGCATGGCGCTGCCCATACTGGAGGCAATGGCGGGAAATTCCATGACTTCCGTCTTTTTTCTGCCCGGATCGTGTATTATGCATGATCCACCGCCGCCCAGGCTGGCGGCGGATGGATAGGTGACGGCCAGGGTGAAGTAGATGGCGGTAGCCGCATCGGCGGCAGAGCCTCCGGCAGAGAGCACGTCGCGCCCCACGATCATGGCGCGCGGCTCGTCGGCGGCAACCATGCCCGCGAAGCCCTTGACGTGTCCGACGGTTCCAACCGCCCGCTTGTCCACGGGGTCACAGGCGCTCATGGCCAGAACCGCCATGATAATGGCGGCGTATCCGCCAAAGCCTGGGCGTAACATTTTGACCGACGGGGATTGATCCTTGCTCACGCGTATCTTCCTTTTTGTGACGATCTTGTTTGCTCTGTCGGCGCCCCAGGCGCAAGCCCAGCAGCAAAAGCGTCAGTTCATTCGCGACGCGGAAGTGGAAAATACCATCCGGGCCTTCGGTGCGCCAATCTTTCAGGCGGCCGGTCTTGATCCGGCAGGCGTGCGCATTCTGCTCCTCAATGATTCCAGCTTGAACGCCTTTGTTGCCGGGGGGCAAAATATCTTTTTCCACACCGGTCTTATCATCCGTTCGGAAAACCCTGGGCAGCTGATCGGTGTCATGGCCCATGAAACCGGCCATATCGCTGGCGGGCACCTGATCCGCAATGCCGACGCCATGAGCAATGCCTCCACCGAGGCCATTCTCGCCATGCTGCTGGGGGCGGCGGCGGGCGCTGTCACCGGTAAGGGCGAGGCGGCGGGCGCGATCATGGTGGGTGGCCAGGATATGGCCATGCGCAGCCTTTTGGCGTTCTCCCGCAGTCAGGAACAGCAAGCCGATCAGATGGCCATGCGCTATCTTGAAGATACTCGGGAATCGGCCAAGGGTCTGTTGGAGTTCTTCGAGATTCTGGGGGACCAGGAAGCCCTGGTCTCCGCTCGTCAAGACCCCTATGTGCGGACCCACCCCTTGACCCGCGACCGGGTCGCCTTTGTGCGCGAGCATGTGGGCCGCTCGTCATACAGCAATGCGCCATGGCTGCCCCAGTGGGTGGAAATGCACCGTCGTGCCAAGGCCAAGCTGTATGCCTTTATCGAGCCTCCCATCAAGACCATGCAGCGTTACAAGGAAACCGACCAGTCCTTGGAAGCGCGCTATGCCCGCACCATCGCGACCTACCGCAAGCCCGATATCGATTCGGCCCTGATCCAGGTCGATGCTCTTATCAAGGAACGGCCAAAGGACCCTTATTTCTGGGAGCTGAAAGGCCAGATGCTATTCGAAAATGGCCGTGGAGTTGACGCCATTGCACCTTACAAAAAAGCAGTGGAGCTTCTCCCCGACAGCGCCTTGCTGCGGATCGGCCTGGGTCAGGCCGAGATCGAGGTGGAGGACCCTGCCTTGCTCAAGGATGCCGCCAACAATCTGTCCGTCGCCGTAAGATTGGAGCCCGATGACAGCTTTGCATGGCAGCAATTGGCCATCGCCTTTGGACGCGACGAAAAAGAAGGCATGGCGTCTTATGCCATGGCTGAATATCTGCTGTTGGCCGGTAAGCTGCCCGAGGCTAATTTCCATGCGAATAAGGCAGAGCAGTTATTGGGCAAGCAAGGTGCCATTTGGTTGCGGATTCAAGATATCAAGGAGCACGCCTCCCAGGTCAAAGCGTCTAAGGATCGAGATAGAAAATGGTGGTAAGAATTGAGTGAGGACGTTTTTCCGTCCAGGAGGGGTTGACCTGCCCCGCCTTAATCCTCTATAAGCGCCTCCTCTTGACCAAGAGACGCCGTGCCCAGGTAGCTCAGTTGGTAGAGCATGCGACTGAAAATCGCAGTGTCGCTGGTTCGATTCCGGCCCTGGGCACCACTTTAAGCCCCTGAAAGGTAACGCCTTTCGGGGGCTTTCCATTTCAAGCGGCATCTTAAATCCTGCTTCTAGGTAACATCCCAGGTAACAAGACGCGGCACCGACCATTTGCTCTGTCGCCTGGCCCTGCTACACTCTCAAGCGAGTTGTGGTAGGCTCTGTATGCCTTTGCCCCACGGAGAGACGATGCATCAGATCATCGATCAGCGCCGC
>JAYTWE010000667.1:0-6665 GCA_043744055.1 Magnetospirillum sp. | reverse complement strand
TCGACATCGCCCGTTCGAATCTCGGCGTATATAGCAAGATCTTCCTATCTCTATTCGCCGCCCTGGCCTTGGCAATGTCCAACTTCTTTGTAAAGCCATCAGATGTAGGGCCACGCTTCTCGCTTCCTACCGCTGCTTATTTCGGTGCCGTGGCCAATTCCTACGTGGTCAATTCTATCCTACCGCCCTCGGGGTCGTTCGGACTGGTGGATTACGTGGCGGCCTTTGGTATGGGCACCATTTTCCTGACCATCGCCCTGGCACTGCTGTCCAACTACATCTTCGTCAAGAAGGAGGACAAGGCACTGTCATATGTCCTCGACCGCACCATGTTCATCGTACTTGGTATGTGCTGCCTCGCCGCCAATATCCTGGTTCCGTGGAGTGCCATTGGGTAGTAATGATATACGAGAATACAACAGGAGCTAACCTTATGGGCGAGCTCCTGTTGTCATTTCTTAACGTCGACTCCCCAGGACTAGCGACAACTTTGAGTCACCAGCGACCGGCCATCGCCATCAATGCCCAGCATGGCCAGAGTGATTCGTGGGCGGCACAGCGACTCCACCAAGGCCGTTGGCCGTCTGCATGGCGCGGAGATACACCAACACCTCATTCTCTTGGCCTGGCTTCAGCCCTTCGGGCTTAGGCATGTCGCCGAACTTCCACATATGAGCCTTGGCTCCCACCCTGGCCGCCGCCAAGATGACGTCGTCGCCGTGGCCGGAACCAGGAGCATAGAGGGCGTGCAACAGCGGCGGCGCATTGTCAGAACCGCGCAAGGCCACGCCATGACAGATGGCGCATATCTGCTCGAAGACCTGCTTCCCGGCCAGGGCCTGGGGCGAGAGTTGAGGCATGACCACCGCCTCCTGCCCAAAGCGGATGGAGACCGGCTTGCCATTTACAACGAGCGTCAAGATTGCAGCCACCTTATCGACGGCCATGACCGGCATTTCGGCAAACAGAGACTCGCCGTCGGCCCTAAACGTAGCGTCGATCTTCTCCCCCCCCACCAGCAGCGTCGCCTTCCCCGAAGCCATAACCGCTTTGTCGTCGTGGTCACGCAACCAGGCGCGGATTGCACCATCACGCACCGCGAACTCGATGCGGACATCGCCGCTTTCGGCGATCTGACCGCCATACCAGGCAGTGGCGGTCCCGTGAGCCGAGGCGGGAGCCGATGTTCCGATCAAGACAAAGACAAGGGCAATCATCGCGAAGGTCTTCATGGACGCCTTCTCCATATTGAGGTGGATATCATCAACAGCCCGCTCCACCGAGGTGCGGGCGATCAACAGGAAAATAACCGGTGTAACGATAGTGTCGAGAATGGTTGACGAGATCAGCCCGCCAAAGATCACCACCGCCACCGGGTGCAAGATCTCCTTGCCGGGATCGCCACCGCCAAGCACCAGTGGAATCAAAGCCAAAGCCGCCACCAGCGCCGTCATCAGCACCGGCGTCAACCGTTCCAGCGAACCGCGCAACACCATGGCGGGGCCAAAGCTTTCACCTTCATGACAGGCCAGATGCAGGTAATGCGATACTTTCATGATCCCGTTCCGCGCCGCGATTCCGGTCAGGGTGATGAAGCCGACCAGACTGGCCACGCTCAATGTCTGATCGGTCAGCCAGATGGCGACGACACTCCCGACCAGGGCCATGGGGATATTTCCCATGATGACCAAGGCCAGCTTGACCGATTTGAAGTGGCTGTAGAGCACCACGAACACCCCGGCCAATGACACCAGAGCCAGAAGAGCGATCAACCGGCTGGCTTCCTGCTGACTTTTAAACTGGCCCTCATAGGTGACGTAATAGCCTTGGGGCAGTATCATGGCCCCCAATTCGCTCTGGACATCGGCGATGATGGCCGCCATGTCGCGGCCATGGGTATTGGCCAGAACCACGATGCGGCGCTGCATATTGTCGCGGTTGATGACGTTGGGGCCTTTGGTCTCCACCACCTCGGCCAACAGTGACAGCGGCACCTTACCCGCCGGAGTATCCACCAGGATCTGACGGAAATCAGCGCTGTGGGCGCGCCAATCCTCAGCCAGACGCAGCACCACGTTAAAGGTCCGTTGGCCGTCACGGACCTGACTGACCGTCTTGCCGTTCAGGGCTGCTTCCAGCGTCTCGGTCAACTGATCGAGGGTAAGGCCGTATTTCTTGGCCTCGGCACGATCGAGGCGCAGTTGGAGCTGCGGGATCAGCACCTGCTTTTCCACCTGAAGATCGGTCATGCCCGCCACGCCGGCCATGCGGCCACGCGCCTGCTCGGCCAGGGAGCGCAGCGTGTCGAGATCATCGCCGAAAATCTTGACCGCGATTTCGGCCCGCACGCCGGACAGCAAGTGGTCAAGCCGGTGCGAGATCGGCTGGCCGATATTAACGCTGATACCGGGAATACGGGCCATTTGGCCGCGAAGATCGGCCAAGATGGTCTCGCGGCTCCGCTTCGAGGCTTTGAGATCCACGTCAATCTCAGTGTAGTGAACACCCTCGGCATGCTCATCCAATTCGGCACGGCCAGTGCGTCGGCCGGTGGAGAGCACCTCTGGCACGGCCAGCATCAGCCGCTCGGCGATAGTGCCGATGCGATTGGATTCCGACAGCGAGGTACCGGGCGGCAGCACGATATTGACCGTCACCGTGCCTTCGTTGAACGAAGGCAGGAAGGCACGGCCCAGAAACGGCACCGAGGCGGCGGTGACCACCACCAGGACAAATGCGGACAAGATAACTTTGCGGGGATTGGCAAAAGACCAGCGCAACAGCTTTGTATCCACCGCTTTCAGCCTCTTCACCAGCCAGGAATCGCCATGGGCGATGGCTTTGGCCTTGGGTAAAAGGTAGGAGGACAGTGCCGGGGTGACGGTCAGTGACACCAGCAACGAAGCCAGAATCGATACCACATAGGCAATGCCCAGGGGCGTGAACAAGCGTCCTTCGATCCCCGACAGGGCAAAGAGCGGGATGAAGACCAGAACCACGATGATGGTGGCGTAGACGATGGAATTGCGGACCTCGCTTGAGGCGCTGCGGATCACCTCGGCCACCGGGCGCGGCTCCGCCAACAGCACGTTCTCACGCAGACGGCGCAAGATATTCTCCACATCCACCACGGCGTCATCCACCAACTCGCCGATGGCCACGGCCAGACCGCCCAGCGTCATGGTGTTGATGGACAGCCCCATCCAATGAAACACCAGAGCGGTGGCGACGATGGACAGCGGAATGGCGGTCAGGCTGATAAACGTTGTCCGCATGTTCATCAGAAAAGCGAACAGAACGATGGTCACCAAGATCGCGCCATCGCGCAGGGCGGCTTCCACATTCTCCACCGCACGTTCGATGAAGTCGGCCTGCTTGAACAAGATATGGTCGGCCTTGACGTCAGACGGCAGCGCCCGCTTCAGCTCGGCCAGCGCTTTTTCCACCTCACGAGTCAGGCTAACTGTATTGGCGCCCGGCTGCTTTTGCACCGCCAGAATCACCGCCGGGGCGGCATTGACCGAGGCGTCGCCGCGCTTGATGCCAGCCCCAAAGCGGACCTCCGCCACCTGATCGACGGTGATAGGGGCATTGTTGCGCCACGCCACCACGGTGTTGCGCAGATCGTCGAGTTGAACCGTCTGGCCCAGATTGCGGATCAGGAACTCGCTGGTCCGCTGTTCCAGAAAACCGCCGGTGGTGTTGCGGGCGAATCCGGCCAAGGCCACGCTGAGATCATTATAAGACAGGCCGAACGCGGACAGCCGCGATGGGGAAACCATGACCTGATATTGCTTGACCTCGCCACCGATGGGGATGATCTGAGCGATGCCGGGAATGGAGAGCAGACGTGGCCGGATCAGCCAGTCGGCCAGACTGCGCACATCCATGGGCGAGGTGGCGCCGGTCTCCGAGCGCATGCCGATCAGCATGATTTCACCCATGATGGACGATACCGGCCCCATCACCGGAGAAATCCCGACGGGAAGCTGATCCTTAACGGTGGACAGCCGCTCGGACACCAGTTGGCGGTTACGGTAGATCTCGGTGCCCCAGTCGAACTCCACAAAGACGATGGAGAGACCGATGCCCGAGGTGGAGCGAACCCGGCTGACCCCCGGCGCGCCGTTCATGGCCGTCTCTACCGGACGCGTGACCAGGGTCTCCACTTCCTCGGGGGCCAGACCGGATGCTTCGGTCATGATGGTGACGGTGGGGCGGTTCAGGTCAGGGAACACATCCACCGGCAACCGGCTCATGGTCCAAGCGCCATAAATCACCAGGATCAGGGCGAAGGCCAGAACGAACAGCCGGTGGGTCAGGCTGAAGCCGATGATACGATCGAACATGGCGCTACCTCCCGGCCCGAAGTTGCTCGATGCCCTGGACCACCACCCGTTCCCCCGGACTGACGCCCTCGGAGATTTCAGCCAGCGGCCCGACGATGCGCTCGATCTTGACCGGGCGCGCCTCGAACTGCTCGGGAGCAATGCGCACGAACACCACCTGACGCCCCCCCATTTCGGCAATGGAGTCTCGCGGTACCGCAATGCGCAGCCGGGTCGCCCCGCTGGCAAGAAAGACATCCACCGGCATACCGATACTCAGTCGGGCGGCCTGACCGCCATCGACCCGAAACACCGCATGCACCCCTTGATCCTGCGGGTCCATACGCGGCGACACCCCCAGCAAGGCCAACGGGAAGATTTCGCCGGGAAGCAGCTTGGTGGTCGCCTGAGCGCTGGAGACCCGGCGGGCCAAGAGCAAATCATGAATGACGGCCTCGACCCGCAACCGCATGGGATCAACCACTTCGACCAGCGCCTGAGTGGGGCTGACCACCTCGCCCGGAACCACATGAACATCGGTAATCACACCATCGACCGGTGCCAGCAAGAGTTCACGGCCCAGTGACGTCCCAACGATCTGACCACGCTCCCGGCGCAATTGGTCGAGGCGAATCCGAGTGGTTTCCACCTGCTTGGCAGGAACCAGGGCGCCAAGAGTGACTTCCCGCGTCAGCTCACGCTCGGTGATGGCAAGCTCACTCTCGATCCGCGACAGCGACGACCGCTTATCACCGCGCTCCAGATTGGTAAGGGTCGGTTCCAGCACCGCCAGAACCTGTCCTCGCTGGACCACTTGGCCAGGAACCGGAATGGGATAGGCGGGATCTGAAACGATCCGGGCTGGCTGCGATGGCTGAATGCGGGCATAACCGGCGGGATCGGGCACCACCCGCCCAACCACCCGCACCGTATCAGCGGCTTCACGCGGCTCGATCATCTCGGTGCGGATGCCCAGCAGGAATTGAGTCGGCTTGGACATGGCGATGGGTTGTCCGGGCTGAACCTGAACTTGGACGGCTTGCGGAGCTCCATGATCCTCGCCACCATGAGCAAGAACAGAGGGTGCAAAGACAGTTCCAACTCCCACAAGCATCAGCAGTGCGGCGGCATTCGCTTTGCGGCGACGCGCCAGCAGCAGAACCGAAACCACCACGGCACCAATAGCCCCACCGCCAGCCCAATGGGTCCAATGGGCGACCATGGGGGCGGCAGCCTCCAAGGATGATTCCAGCGGCGGCTTTCGTACTCCTGGAACCAGCAGCAGGTCGTCCTTCCCGGCGGCAGAGACGATCAGGGAGACATCAGCGCCCTCCGATGGCGGTGCCCAGGGAAGTTCATAAACGCCATCCGCACGGGTGATCTGGGCCGTGCCCTGCCAGCCGCCAGCCTCCGCTTCAATCCTCGCCCCCATGATCGGCGCGTTCGTATCCGTATCGGCCAGATACAACACCGTCTTATCATCTTGTGGGAATAAGCTGACCTGAAACGCCGCCCCTTCGGCGGAGTGTCCTGATTGTGCAAAAGCTAGCGGTGCGACTTGGGACGCGGCCGAAGCCGGGGTGGCGTGGTCTTCGCCGCCATGGGCGTAAACCAAGCCAGGCACAGCCGTCAGCAGCAAGAAAGAAGCCAGCGCCACACGGGCGCTCAACGTGGAAATCATAGTTCAGATCCTGTCCGGTCAGAAGAATCGCCGACGCAAAGCGCCAGCCGCTCTCATAGTGACGACGGAATCAGACCCTGGGAGGCTTCTGGGGAGGAGCAACAGAGACAAGCGGCACCTTCGCCGCCGAGACAAAAACCATGTCATCGCCAGCAACCGGCGGAGGCGCGATCTGTGCCGCTATGGTGAAAACCGCAACGACGCAAAGCCCCCCAGCCACACAATGGCAGTCACGTTGGCCAGCCGGAGGGGGGGAGTGATGATGATCGTCATGGGTGACAGGCATCCCACCATCCATATGGTCATGCCCATTCATGTTCGCATGATGAGATGACGGTGATTGATCAGCCGAGCCGAGGCTCATCATGCCAATGGATGCGCTTGCCCCAAGATTCGAAAATGCCAGCATCAGGACAAAGATGACGAAGCATCCGATCCATCGCCTCGCATTCCTCAGCAGCGGCGTCATGCACATTGCCTCAATCAATCCCGATACTCGCCCCATCCCTCGGATGAGGCCCCTTGACACCGCCTTATAGCATATGTGGCCTCCGTATTCGAATTGGTTAATTTCATCGTCTTGGCCGGGCTTGTCCCGGCCATCCACGCCCTTCCGTCTGGCAAAATGCTGGTGGAACGGCGTGGGTACGCGGGAC
>JAYTWE010000666.1:0-4109 GCA_043744055.1 Magnetospirillum sp. | reverse complement strand
CTCCCGTGCTGCCGAGGGTCGGGTTCTGGGCGACCATCAATTGATGGATCAGGACGGTAAACCGGTGGATCTTGCTACGTATTTGGGTAGGCCGCTGGTGATCAGCATGGTCTATACCGCCTGCGATCACACCTGTCCCGTGACCACCCAGACCGTCGCCAAGGGTGTTTCGGCGGCCCGCAAAGCGCTGGGGAATGATGCTTTCCAGGTGGTGACAATCGGATTTGATACGGTTCGCGATACGCCCGATGCGCTTCGGGTTTATGCCCGGCAGCACGGGATCAGCCTGGACGGCTGGAGTTTCCTTGCCGGGAATGCCGATGGGATGGAGAAGCTGGCCGCCGATCTGGGCTTTAGCTGGTTTGTCACCTCGCGCGGCTTCGATCATATCGCCCAGACCACGATCATTGATCGCGAGGGGCGCATCTATCGCCAGGTCTATGGCGAGAATTTCGAGATTCCGCTGTTGGTGGAGCCGTTGAAGGACGTTGTCCTGGGGCGCAGTGCCGCCTTGGATTCGGTGGAAGCCATCACCAACCGCATACGCTTTTTCTGCACGGTTTACGATCCGTCTTCCGACGCCTACCGCTTTGATTACGGCATCTTCTTGTCCATCGGATCGGGGTTGCTGGCGGTGCTGACCATTTTTTGGTGGATGGTCCGGCTTTGGCGCGAACAGCGGCTGGCTAATAAATAATAGCGGCGAACCAAAATACTCGTTCGTTGATATAAGACTGGTAACGAAAAGGAAACTCAACCTTGTCCAATCCGATAAAGAGCGCATTACGAAACGGCCTTTTCCGTTTGGAAAGCGGTTGGGATATGTTGGTTGGGCGCGAGTCCAATCCGATGTATTGCCTAGGGGCCATGTCGTGGTTCTTCTTCTGGGTGGTGGGGGCCAGCGGTCTTTATCTGTTCATTCCTTACGACACCAGCACGGCTCGGGCCTGGAGTTCCATCGAATACATCTCGCGCGAGCAGTGGTATTGGGGCGGTATCTTCCGTGGTTTGCACCGCTATGCCTCTGACGCCATGGTCCTGACCATGATGCTCCATCTGGTGCGCGAATGGCTGTTGGATCGTTATCACGGAGCGCGCTGGTTCGCCTGGTTTACCGGTGTGCCGTTGATCTGGATGGTGTTCAGCTCTGGCATTACCGGCTATTGGCTGGTCTGGGATCAATTGGCCCAGTATCTGGCCGTCGGAACTGCGGAATGGATGGATTTCCTTGGGATCTTCGGGCAAAGCATTGCGCGGAATTTCATTAATCCTGACGCTCTGACCGATCGCTTCTTTACTCTGCTGATCTTCATCCATATTGCGGTGCCGCTGTTTCTGCTGTTCGCCATGTGGGTTCATATTTTGCGCATCAATCGTGCCAATACCAGCCCACCACGCCAATTGGTGATCGGGACTTCGCTGATGCTGGTGGCGTTATCGCTGATCCACCCGGCTCTGAGCCATGCCCCTGCCGATCTCAGCAAGACGACCTCTGTGCTGAATCCAGATTGGTACTTTATGGCGCTCTATCCGCTCTTTGACACCAAGGGGCCAGCCATCGCTTGGACGGTCTCCATCGGTGCAACCGTCTTTTTGTCGCTGATGCCGTGGATGGCGTTCCGCCGCAAGCGGCGCGCCGCCGCCGTGGTGTCGCCGCCCAATTGCAACGGCTGCGGCAATTGCGCTTCGGATTGCCCGTTCGGTGCCGTGATTATTCGTCCGCGCAATGATGAGTCAGGTCATAGCTCGATTGCGGTGATGCAGCCTGATCTGTGCACCAGCTGCGGCATGTGCGTCGCTTCGTGCAACCGGACCAACCCGTTCCTGCGCAGTGGTGAGGTCCGTGAGACCGGTATTGACCTTCCTGATTTCACGTTTGATCTGATGGTCAAGCGCATCCAGTCGCGCAGCCATGGTCTGGTGGGAAATAATCGGGTTTTGGTTCTGGGTTGTGAACACGGCGCCAAGCTGGACCACCTGAAGGGACCGTCGGTGGGGGTGCAGGAGCTTCACTGTACCGGCATGTTGCCGCCGTCCCTGGTCGATTATGTGCTGAACAAGAATCTGGCTGATGGCGTGCTGGTGACCGCGTGCCGTCCGGGCGAATGCTTCTATCGCCTGGGGCCGGAATGGACCGAGCTGCGTATGGCGGGCGAGCGGGTTCCCAAGCTGCGTGGTGCGGTGCCGCGTGATCGGGTGCGTCTGTCCTGGGCCGCGAGTACCGAGACCAAGACTTTGATGAGTGAATTAGCGGAATTCCGGGTTGCCTTGGCCGAATTGCCCGCTCCCGTCCAGCCTGAGAGCACCAAGAGGAGGGTGGCGGAATGATTAAGCCACAGCATATCGCGGGACAATTCGTGGCTTACACTGCCTTTGCCGTGGTGATCGCCTATTTCGCCTCGTCACCGCCTTATCTTCATCACCCGGAGAATGTCGCCTTGATCCGCCTGTCCCTGACCCATGCCGGTCAGCGGGTGGATGTGTGTCAAGAGCGCAGCGCTGATGAACTGGCCAAGCTTCCGCCCAATATGCGGACCAAGCAGTCTTGTGGCCGCGCGCGCAATCAGGTGACTTTGGAAATGGATATCGACGGCAATACCGTCTATGCCCGAACCGAGAAGCCCGCCGGTTTGTCCGGCGATGGGCGTTCGCGCTTTTACGACAGCCGTGAGATTCCCCCCGGTCGCCATGTGATCCGGGCGCGCATGCGTGACGGAGACAAGCTTACCGGTTTCGATTATGACGCCCAGGTGGACGTCGAGCTTGCGCCCCGGCAGGTGTTCGTGATCGATTTCGACGAGGAGAATAAGACTCTGTCGTTCGAATAGGCTCGTTTCATGCTGACCATGACCTGGACGCTTAAATCCCTGCCGCTGGCTCGCCGGTCGGAGCTGCGCGGCTGGGCCTTGTTGGCCGTGGGCTCGCTGGCCATCGCGGGCACCTTGGCCTTGCTGCTGGGGTTGTCGCGAACCCCTCGGGTGCAAGATTGGCTCCCCTGGGGGCCGCATTTCTTTTATCGCGCCCTGGTCACCCATGTGGTGCTGTCCTTCGAGGTCTGGTTCCTGGCCGCCTTGGGGGCCTTGTCTGTCTTGGCGGCTCCGCCAGGAGTCTGGGGCGATCGTCTGGGGCGGATCGGAGTGATCCTGGGGAGTGCTGGTGTGGTCTTGCTACTGATTCCGGCTTTGGCCGATCAGGGTGAGCCTTCGTTGAACAATTACGTCCCGGTGGTCGGCCATCCGCTGTTCTATGTGGGGCTTGGCATTCATGCTCTTGGCGTGGCGGTGGCCAGTTTGCGGCTTTTGCCGCTGTTGTGGCTGCGGCCCAGAATTTCCGTTCCGTTCGGCATTGCTTGCGGCGGCTTGATCTATCTGGCCGCGCTGGTTTGCTTCGGCATCGCCTGGGTTCTGATCCCGACCGGTACCGATGCTGATCTGTTTAATGAGCGCGTATTCTGGGGCGGCGGTCATGTTCTCCAGCTGCTCAACACCATCATTCTCATGGTGGCCTGGCAAAGCCTGTCCGAGCGCCAGTTTGGCATGGGACCGGTGCCTACGGTTCTGGCCAATACCTGCTTTGCCGCCTTGGCGGTCTTTGCCGTGGCTTCGCCTTTGATCTATGTGTTGGGCGGTGATGTGCTGGGGTTGGCTCATCGCCAGGTTTTCACCCGTCTGCTGTGGGTGGGATTGCCGTTGCCGCCTTTGGTCATGGGGCTTGGTCTGGCAATCCGGTTGGTTAAGGGGCCGCAAGACTGGCGGTCTCCCGCTTTTTTAGCCTTGGCGCTCTCCCTGGTTGTTTTCGCCATTGGCGGTTTTGCGGGCTTTTTCCTGGGCGTTGCCGATACAAGAACCCCGTCTCACTACCATGCGGTCATCGGCGGGGTGCAGTTGGGGCTGATGGGAATGGTTCTGGTCATCATGCTGCCGTTGCTGGGGCGGAGCATTGGGCCGGGTAGGGGAGTCCGGCTGCAATTCCATCTCTATGGCTGGGGGCAGTTGGTCCATGCCTTGGGTTTCTTTCTGGCGGGAGCCGCTGGAGTTCCGCGCAAGACCACCGGAATCGACCAGGGACTGGATACGGTATGGAAGAAGGTTTCCATGGGGGTGGTGGGA
>JAYTWE010000665.1:0-2442 GCA_043744055.1 Magnetospirillum sp. | reverse complement strand
CCTTGGGGCTGACATTGTTCGGGCCATCGAGGATGCTGAGACAAAGACCGCCGGCAATACTGCGCTTACTCTGGTGTTGGCCTTGTCCTATGGCGGTCGTCAGGAAATGGTCGAGGCGGCAAGGCGGCTGGCGCAAGATGTGGCGGATGGCAAACTTTCCGCCGATTCCATTGATGAGGATTCCCTGGGAGAGCGTCTCTTCACCAAAGGAATCCCCGATCCAGATTTAATTATTCGCACCAGTGGTGAAAAGCGGATCAGCAACTTCCTGCTCTGGCAGGGAGCCTATGCCGAGTTGGTATTCATTGAAACTCTGTGGCCGGAATTCGGTCGAACCGAGTTAGAGGATGCGATCCGGGAATATCATGGCCGCGACCGCCGCTTTGGCACTACAAGGTGACAACGGCGTGTTGAAAACCCGCATCATTTCAGCCATCGCCATGGCCCCTCCGGCTTTGCTGGCGGCATGGGTGGGGGGGTATGCTTTTGCCGCCCTGGTGGCAGTGGCGGCGGGCCTGATGTGCTGGGAATGGCATAGCATGATTGCCCGCGAGTTCGCCTTGTCCGGGCGAGTGGCCGCGGCAGGTTGTTTCGTGGCAGTGATCCTGACTTTAAGCGCCCCTATGGCTGCCGTCGCATTGCTGGTTCTGGCTGCTTTGGGTGCGGCCGCGACGGCTTGTCCTGGAAATAATGGTCGTTCTTGGGCGGGATTCGGCCTTCTATATATCGGATTGCCTTCGGTGGCGCTGGTCTGGTTAAGGGAAGACCCCGCCACGGGAAGCGCCATGATATGGTGGCTGCTGTTGATGGTGTGGGCGACGGATATCGGCGCCTACGCCTTCGGACGAATGATTGGAGGCCCACTCCTGCTTCCGGCGGTCAGTCCCAAAAAGACCTGGGCGGGCTTGGTTGGAGGCATGATTTGCGCCGCTCTGACAGGTCTTGGTGTGGCAAGTGTTTTTGAATTGACCTCACTGGTACAGGTGGCGCTGATAAGCGCCCTTGGCGCTGTGGTGGCCCAGATCGGCGATTTGTTCGAATCCTGGGTAAAGCGGCGGAGTGATGTCAAGGATTCGAGCAATATCATTCCTGGTCATGGCGGCGTGCTTGACCGTGTGGATGGTCTGTTATCTGCTGCCCTTGTCGTGGCGGCAGTGACTTTGGTGAGCGGCCGAACTGTATTGGCCTGGTGAAAGAGGATATGCGATGAGCGCAAGACGTGGCGTCACCATTCTGGGCTCGACCGGGTCGATCGGCAGCAACACCGTCGAACTGATTGAGGCACGGCCGGATCTCTATCGGGTCGAGGCCTTGGTGGCCAATTCCCGAGTCGACATTCTTGCCGATCAGGCTCGACGCCTGAAGGCTAAATTGGCAGTTGTCGCCGACGAGGCCGCCTATCTTGCCCTGAAGGAGGCTTTGGCCGGAACCGGTATTGAAGTGGCTGCGGGTGCCGCCGCTGTTGTGGCCGCCGCCGAACGCCCTGCTGATTGGGTGATGGCCGCCATCGTTGGGGCTGCGGGCTTGGCTCCCACTTTAGCCGCGGTTCGGCGGGGAGCTGTCGTCGGCCTTGCCAATAAGGAATGTCTTGTCTGTGCGGGCCAACTGATGATGGCCGAGGTGCAAAAGCACAACGCGACCCTGCTGCCGGTGGATTCAGAGCACTCAGCCATCTTCCAGGTGTTTGAATTCGATCAGCACGACAAAATCGAAAAGATCATCCTGACCGCTTCAGGGGGGCCATTCCGCAGCAAGAGCCGTGAATTCATGGCCGATGTTACGCCGGAACAGGCGGTGGCGCATCCCAATTGGTCCATGGGCGCCAAGATTTCGGTGGATTCAGCTTCTATGTTTAACAAGGGGTTAGAGCTGATCGAGGCTCACCATCTGTTTGACATGCCGGAAGATAAGATCGATATCGTGGTTCACCCTCAGTCGGTCATTCACTCTTTGGTTGCCTATGCTGATGGGTCTGTATTGGCGCAGCTGGGGGCTCCCGATATGCGCACCCCCATCGCCTATGCCCTGGGATGGCCCAATCGGATCGATGCTCCGGTTGCCAAACTGGATTTGGCCGCCATAGCCACCTTGACCTTCGAACAGCCTGACCCAGTTCGCTTCCCATCCTTACGTCTTGCTCGCGAGGCTTTGAGGGCAGGGGGCTCGGCCGCTGCCGTGCTCAATGCCGCCAATGAAGTTGCTGTCGCCGCCTTCCTTGGTCGCAAGATCGGGTTTCTGGATATTGCCCAGGTGGTCGAACGGACCTTAGAAGGTGTCGATCACTGCGAACTCGGTTCGATCGACGATGTCCTTGCCCAGGATCAGAAAGCGCGAATTTTTGCCGCTTCGGTTCTGGGATGTATCTCCTGATCTCGGAGTATCATGGAACTTTCCGCACTGCTGCACAGCGTTATCCACGGCGTCTGGTACTACGTGGTGATC
>JAYTWE010000664.1:0-3875 GCA_043744055.1 Magnetospirillum sp. | reverse complement strand
TCACTCCTATATTGGGCTATCGCCCAAACCCATCCGGGGTGATACCCCGGACCTCTTTGTTTTCTATGAATAAAACAAAAGGGAGGTTTGGAGGTTTACCTCCAACCGGGGGCCGGGGCGGGAGCCCCGCAGAGGGTCAGTTCAAAGGCTCGGCGGTGTTAATTCTTGGTGAAGCTCAGAATCAGGATATCCCATGTGATGGGGCAGGGCGAGCCCAGCGCTGTCATGATGGTGCGCAGCTTTCCCGCCGAAAGGGGTTTATGCCCCGGACGAGGAGTGTGGGCGCCGATACTCTCCAGCGCTCTTAGGAAGGTTCTGGCATTATCATAGGCCAGGGTGAACGGCTCCGAGCATGCATTTGCTCCCGGCAGCATGGCGGCCAGTTCGGCGGCATCGGGATAGTCGGGCACGCCGGAGGCCAGTCCTTGGGCGGCATGGGCGGCCCTCCACTCCATGAAGGTCCGTGCCCCCAATGTGGCGATCAGCAGATGGCCGCCGGGGGCCAGCAGACCGGCCAGACCGGCCAGGGTGGCGGGCAGGTTCGTGAACCACTGTGCTGCCAGGGATGAGGTGATGAGGTCAAAGCCTCTCTCCAGCCCTTTGGGGTGCTCGGCATCCATCACGGCCAGGGACAGGCGGGGATCGGTTGTGCTCTCGCGGGTTTGTTGGATCATGGCGGGGCTGAGATCGGTGGCGAGCAGTTGAGCCTCGTCACTCAACCGCGTCAGAAGCCGTCGGGTCAGCAAGCCGGTACCGCACCCTAATTCCAGCACTTTGGCGGCGGGGGGAAGCTCGGGCAGTTTGGAAACCACCAGGTCGGCGGTTTGGACCTGGGCCTGGGCTTGGGCCTCGTAACCGGCGGCGGCGGCGGAAAAGGCCGCTTCGATCCGTGTTTTGCGCTCCATCAGATACTCGCCGCCAGCAATCGCAGCTGGGAGGCGACCCAGTCGGGGTGAGTCAATGGCAGCAGATGCCCGCCGCCTTCGGCCAAGGTCAATTCGTTGGCGGAAAAGCTGGCGACGCTCATTTCCTTGGGAACGATGGAATCGGCAAGACCTGCCAGGGCCATGCGGGGGCAGGCCAGCATCAAGAGGCTGGTGCGCTCGTCGCATTTGGCCAGCCAGTTCAGGCTTTCGCTCAGAGCGTCGGGCTCGATGGCGGAAACGTCGGGGGACTGAATACCGCAGCGGCTGAGGAAGTCGGCGGTGACCGCCTGGGGCTCCGCCTCGAACCGGGCCAGCATGCGTTCGATCATGCGCGGCGCGACGCCTTCGATGAAGTGCTGGGCGCGGGTGAAGCGGGCGAAGGCGTTGATGGAGAGGAGCCCGGCCCAGGGGCGGGGAATATTGGCCAAAGCCCAGGCCAGGCCCATGGAATGGGCTATCACCAATGGCCGCTTGACCGCAGGAATCTGGCCTTCGCCATAAAAGCCAAGATCGACGCATTCGGCCTCGAAATCAGGCAGCCGTTCCAGCAGACAATCCCAGAATCCGGCAGCGAATCCCCAGCCATGAACACAAAGTAAAGTGGTCATGGAACCTCCTTTACGGCATCCAATACGGCCTGGATCAGTCTATCAATATCGGCTTCGGAATGGGCCGAGGACAAGGCGAAGCGAATGCGGCTGGTGCCCTTGGGGACCGTCGGCGGGCGGATGGCGATTCCCAGGATGCCCCGGTTCTCCAAAGCTTTGGCCACGGCCAGGGTGCGATGTTCATCGCCCAGGATCACCGGAACGATCTGGGTGGAGGATGAGCCTGTATCGAGTCCCTCGGCCTGAAGAGCGCCGCGCAGACGGTTGGCCATGACTTGCAGATGAGTTCGCTCCGCCACCAGGGTGGGGACCAGATCCAAGGCGGCATCCATGGCGCCCAGTACGGCAGGCGGCAGGGCGGTGGCGTAGATCAGGCCCGAAGCCGTATTGATGAGATAGTCGCGCACTTGCCGGGAACAGCCCAGATAGGCGCCGAAGCTCCCCATTCCCTTGGAAAAGGTGCCCATGGCGATGGCGATGTCATGGCCGTGGGACAGGCCAAAGCCGCTTTCTCCCAGAACACCGGTGGCATGGGCTTCGTCCAGATAGACAATTGCATCCCACCGCTTGGCCAAAGCGGCCAGCGCCGCCACATCGGTGCAATCTCCGTCCATGCTGAACACCGACTCGGTCACGATGATTCGGGGGCCGGGCCGGGAGGCATTGGCGGCCAGCAACTCTTCCAGATGAGCAAGGTCGTCGTGGCGGTAGCGTAACGAGCGAGCGTCACCCAGCCGCAATCCGGCATGGAGGCTGGCATGGATCAGCCGGTCGGATAGAGCCAGGGGCTCGGCTCCCCATAGGTTCTTGTCCAAGAGAGCGGGCAGAGCCGAAGCGTTGCACTGCCAGCCGCTGGTCAGGACCAGGGCTGCCTCGGTGCCCTTGGCGCGGGCGATCTTGGCTTCAATGGTTTCCAGGGCGGCAAGGTGGCCGGTGACCAACTGAGACGCGCCGCTTCCGGCGCCGAACTCCCTGGCCCACCGGCTGGCGCGCTCTACGACTGTCGGGTGGCGGGTCAGGCCGAGATAGTCGTTGGAGGAGAAGTTTATCAGCTCGCGGCCACCCAGGCGCACCCGTCCGCCGGGCATGGGCTCCATGGGCCGAAGCGAGCGCCGTCGTCCGGCCTGATCCAGGCCGGTAAGGAAGCGGGTAACGCTGTTATTCAGTCCATCCATCGCCGGTTCGTCATAGAGGGTTTTCGCTCCTGTTGCAAAGGAGTGATGAGCGGCACTACATTGCGCACCCGCAAATGCATCATAAGGGATGTTCCGGTGACCATGCAGGCAGCTCAGACAATGGCCTCGGCCAATGATGAAGGTCTCCGCCACGATTGGACGGCGGAAGAGGTGGAGGCGCTATTCGCCCAGCCATTCAACGACCTTCTGTTTCAGGCTCAAACAGTGCACCGGGCCAATTTTGATCCCAATCGGATTCAGATTTCCCGGCTGATCTCCATCAAGACCGGCGCTTGTCCCGAGGATTGCTCCTATTGCCCGCAAAGCGCCCACTACGCCACCGGGTTGGAAAAAGAAAAGCTGATGGCGGTGGAAGAGGTGGTCGAAGCCGCCCGCCAGGCCAAGGATGAAGGCGCATCGCGCTTTTGCATGGGGGCGGCTTGGCGCGGCCCCAAGGGTGAGGATTTCGAAGTGGCCGTCGCCATGATCGAAGGCGTCAAGTCGTTGGGAATGGAAACCTGCGCCACCTTCGGACTTTTGGATAAGTGGCAGGCCCAACGGCTGAAAGAAGCCGGTCTCGACTACTACAACCATAATATCGACACCAGCCCGGAACATTATTCCGAGGTCATCACCACCCGAACCTTCCAGGACCGCCTGGATACTCTGGACGTGGTGCGTGATGCCGGTCTGCATGTGTGTTCTGGTGGTATCGTCGGTTTGGGCGAGGGGCGCACCGATCGCGCCCGGATGCTGATGACCCTGGCCAATATGCCGAAGCATCCCGATAGCGTGCCGATCAATCTGCTGATTCCCATCGCCGGGACGCCGCTGGCCGATGCCGAACGCCCGGATGCTTTCGATTTCATCCGCACCATCGCGACCGCGCGGATCATCATGCCCAAGTCGTTCGTCCGCCTGTCGGCCGGCCGTGAAGGCATGAGTGAGGAAATGCAGTCCTTGTGCTTCCTGGCCGGGGCTAATTCCATCTTCTGCGGCCAGAAGCTGCTGACCGCCAAGAATGCCGCACCGGGTCAGGATAAAAGCCTGTTCGGACGGTTGGGCCTTAGTCCTATGTAAGGCAGGATGCCCCCACCCCGGCCCTCCCCCGGCCAAGCCGGGGGAGGGAGAAGAGTCGGCAGTATCCGACTCGGCCAAGCCGGGGG
>JAYTWE010000663.1:0-3998 GCA_043744055.1 Magnetospirillum sp. | reverse complement strand
ACGCTGCATTCCGGCGGCAAGTTCGGCGGCGATGCCTATAAGGTGTCGGGCGGTCTGCACGGTGTCGGCATTTCGGTGGTTAATGCGCTATCGGACAAGCTGGTGGTGGAGGTCGCCCGCGATCGCACCCTTTACACGCAAAGCTTCTCGCGCGGGGTGTCGCTGGGACCACTGCAAAAGGTCGGCCCGGTCCAAAATCGGCGTGGCACCACCGTGATGTTCCACCCCGATCCCCAGATTTTTGGCGAGCGTGCCCATCTGCGCCCCGGCCCGCTCTATCGTCTGGCTCGTTCCAAGGCCTATCTGTTCCGAGGCGTGCAGATCCGCTGGAAATGCGATCCGCTGCTCATTAAGGACGGCGATGATATCCCGCACGAGGATGTGCTGCACTTCCCCGGCGGCCTGTCCGATTTCTTGCAGGCCGTGCTGAAGGAACGTCCGCTCATCACCCGCGACCAGTTCCAGGGCACCGCGCCGCTATCCGACGACATGGGCCAGCTGGAATGGGCGGTGGCTTGGCCCGACGATGACGAAGACGGCTTCGTCAACACCTATTGCAACACGATTCCCACGCCTGAAGGCGGCACTCACGAAGCGGGCTTCCGCAACGCCCTGACCCGAGGCTTGCGCGCCTATGGTGAAATGGCCAACAACAAAAAGGCAGCCCAGATCACCGCCGAGGATGTGATGGTCGGGGCCTGTATCATGGTCAGCCTGTTTATCCGCGACCCCCAATTCCAGGGCCAGACCAAGGAAAAACTGGCCAGCCCGGAAGCCACCCGTCTGGTGGAAAGCGCCGTCAAGGATCACTTCGACCATTGGCTTTCGGGTGACAAGGCCTCGGCCGCCGCCTTGCTGACCAAGCTGGTGGACCGGGCCGAAGACCGTCTGCGCCGCCGCCAAGCCAAGGAAATGAACCGCAAGACGCCCACCAAGCGTCTGCGTCTGCCGGGAAAGCTGGCCGATTGCTCGCGCTCGGTCAATGTGGGGACCGAACTGTTTCTGGTCGAAGGTGATTCCGCCGGTGGCTCGGCCAAATCGGGCCGCAACCGCGAGACCCAGGCCATCTTACCGCTGCGAGGTAAGATCCTTAACGTCGCCTCGGCCACCACCGACAAGATGCGCCAGAATCAAGAGCTGAAGGATCTGATGGAAGCGCTGGGCTGCGGCTTCCGCGACTCCTACGATGACGAGAAGCTGCGCTACGAGAAGATCATCATCATGACCGACGCCGATGTGGACGGAGCCCATATCGCCTCGCTGCTGATGACCTTCTTTTATCAAGAAATGCCGGAACTGATCCGCAAGGGTCACCTTTATCTGGCGCTGCCTCCGCTCTATCGCCTGTCCCATGGCCAGACCGTGGCCTATGGCCGCGACGATGCCCATAAGGAAGAACTGCTGCGGACCTTGTTCGCCAACAAAAAGAACGTGGAGATCAGCCGGTTCAAAGGCTTGGGTGAAATGCCGCCTTCGCAATTGAAGGAAACCACCATGGACCCGTCCAAACGGGTTCTGCTCCGCGTGACCGTTCCCTCGGGCCGCACCGAAGAGGATCACGAAGAAGCTAAGGAACTCGCCCGTCTGGTGGAAAGCCTCATGGGCCGCAAGCCGGAACTGCGCTTCCAGTTCATTCAAGAACGGGCGAAGTTCGCGACCGATCTGGATGTGTAATCCCCCTCTGCGGGGCTCTCACCCCGGATGGGCTTAACCCATACTCTTTACGACCGAACCGCCCGCACCCCCAGCACCACGCCAGATACCAGCAAACCCAACCCGGCCAGGGTCCCGACACTTGGCCATTCGCCTCGATAGGCGAAGGTGTAGGCCATGCCGAATACTGTTTCGAACACGATCATCTGGCCAGAAAGTCCCGATGGCAGCAAACGGCTGGTCTGATTCCAAAAGATAGTTCCCAGCCAGGAAGCGCAAACCCCCAGAACCAGCATCAACCCAATGAACACCACACCCTGAGAGCCGAAAGGCCAGGAATAGCCCGGCACCGCCGCCAGTCCGATGAAGACAGCCAAAGCCAAGGGAGCCGTGGTCAACCCCTGGGCTGTAGCCCAATCAGCCATGGATAAGTCCGGCCGAGCCCTGATCCAAGCCGCATTCCGCAACGGATACCAGGTCCAACACACCAATGCGCCTATCGCGGCGGCAATGCCGAGCAGGTAATGTTCGGACGTATCGCCCCCCGCCCGTTCCCATTCCTCGCCATGAACCAGCGCCAGCCCGGCTCCGATCACCAGCAGCGGCAAGGCCAGACGATTCCACGCTATGTGCCGGTCCTTCAGATTGCCGATGACGGCGATGACCACCGGCAACGTCCCGATAATCATGGTGGTCATGGGGGCTCCGGCCCGCTGAACCGCCACCGCGATACCAAGATAGTAAAGCAGATTGCCGATCAGGCTGAGTTCCAGCGCACGGAACCAATCGGCTCGCCCCAACCGGAGCAATTGCCGTCGCCCGATCCAGGCGGGCACCAACACCACAATTCCAAAGGCAAGATAGCGCCCGGCCGATAAAGCCAGGGCCGGATAATCAGGCAGCAACAGCGGCACCAGAAAAATGGTGCCCCACATAACTCCCGCCCCCATCCCAAAAGCGGTACCGGCCAGAATATTCGAGCGGCCCTGATCCGAGATCGCCCCCTCCTACATCAATCGCTCCAAGTCATCCAAGAATGACGCAACCCCTTGTTTAAGATCGAGTCCTTGGCCTCCTAATCGCGCAGTTCATCCGATGCCAGGGCCGTGCGGACTGCTTGAGTATCACAGCTGGCGCAACTCAACGAGACTGACAGAAGGTCTCGCGAATCTCGCTGAAGATCAGAATCAGATGTTGCTGCACCCAGTCCACAAACTCGTGCAGACCGTGATTGATGACGCTGTCGATGCCCTGATCGGTCAAGGCCGCCCGCAGTTCATCCAGCAATTCCAGCGCCCTGGTGCCGCCGCGCAGATGATAGCGAGTCCGCAGCTGGGTCAAAAGCCAATCCATCTGACGCACGCATAAGATAACCGAGCGCGGGAAGGAATCGGAAAACAGCAAGAAGGCCGCCACATTACGCGGCGTGATGACTCCGGCCAGCACCCGGCGGGAAGCCTGATATCCGGCAGCGGCACGCAGCAGAGCATTCCAGTGGCTGATATCAAGCGGCGAGCCCACATCTTCCGGCCGGGGCAGCAAGGTATGATATTTGATATCGAGCAGACGGGTGGTCTGGTCGGCGCGTTCCAGATTCTTGCCCAGCATATAAAAGTAATGGGCCTGATCGCGGTAAAAGGTGCCCTCGGTGATGCCGAGATGAAGCTGACAGGCCTCCTTGATCTCGGTGCACAAAGCCGACAGATTGGCCTGGGCCACCGCATTATCGCTAAGGCCCCCGATCCAGCTGCTCATACGATTGATCTGGCGCCACATCTCGGTGGAAATCAGCGGCCGCAGCGATCTTGCGTTTTCCCGCGCCGCCCGCATGGACGAGATGATGGAGTTGGGGTTGTCCTCATCCAAAATATAAAAGTGCGGCACGGTGCGGGCATCGGCCACCCGATGGCGCTTGAAGAAGCGCTCTTCGTCGGCATTGATCTGCACCACCGGCAGCCAATTGCGCCCGGCCCGATCACGGGCGAAGGTCTCGGCCACACCCAAGATTCGAGCCAAATTCTCGATCCGCTCCATATAGCGAGCCAACCAGATAATGCTGTCGGCATTACGGGAAAGAAGTTCACTCATGAGTCTACTCCAGCACCCAGGTGTCCTTGGACCCGCCGCCCTGCGACGAGTTGACCACCAGTGATCCTTCCTTCAGCGCCACTCGGGTCAGACCACCCGATAAAACCTTGGTCCTGGCCCCCGTCACCGCGAAAGGCCGGAAATCCACATGGCGGGGTTGAACGCCCTTATCGGTCAAGGTTGGCGATACCGACAGGCCGATCATGGGCTGACTGATGTAATTGGCGGGGTCGGCCTTCAGCTTGGCGCGGAACTCC
>JAYTWE010000662.1:0-4217 GCA_043744055.1 Magnetospirillum sp. | reverse complement strand
ATATCACCGCGCCGATGCCGCCCCAGACCCGAAGCGGGAAATTAGAGAACGAGGTCAGGCCGTCGAAGGCGAAACGCAGCAGCTTCAGCGAATTGAACTTGGTGGTCCCCGCTGCCCGCTCGCCCTGGTGATAGATGATTTCTGTGTGGCGATAACCGACCCAGGCGAAAATGCCCTTCATGAACCGCGAACGTTCCGGCATGCCGTTGATCGTATCCACCACCTTGCGGTCCAGCAGACGGAAGTCGCCCACTTCGCGTGGCAGACGCACATCGGACAAGTGGTCGAACACCCAGTAGAAGCCCTTGGCGAACAGCTTTTCCGACAGGCTCTGACCGGCGCGGGCGTCTCGCCGGGCGAACACCACTTCCCAGCCTTCCCGCCATTTAACCAGCATGTCGGCGATGGCCTCGGGCGGGTGTTGCAGGTCGGCATCCATGGGCACCACCGCTTGGCCCCGACTATTGGCCAGGCCGGCGGATAGCGCCTTTTCCTTACCGAAATTGCGCGACAGATCAATGATCCGCAGCCGGGGTTCGGTCTTTTGCTGCTCTAGCAGCCGGTCCAAGGTGTCGTCACGCGATCCGTCGTTGATGCAGATCACTTCAAAGGACACATCCAACGCCGACAGGCACGGCAGCAAGCGGCCGAACAGCAAGGGGACGTTCTCTCCCTCGTTATAGCAAGGAATGACCACGGATAGGATGGGGGCGGCGGGCTGAGGAGGCTTCTTCATGATGTGCTCAAGATAGCCGAGATCGTCGCTCAGGGAAACACCTCGGGAAAGGTTGCCATCAAGGCGCAGTCCAGGTCTTCCATGGTGGGCGTCAGGCCCAGATCCCACAAGGATGTCACCCCGTGTTCGCGGATGCCGCAGGGAATGATGCCCTCGAAATGAGTCAGGTCCGGGTCCAGGTTGATGGCGATGCCGTGGAACGTCACCCAATGGCGGACCCGCACGCCGATGGCGGCGATCTTATGCTCCTGCCCCCCTCCGGTATCGACCCAGATGCCGACCCGGCCGCAACGGCGCTCACCCTTGACGTTGAATTGGGCCAGGGTGCGGATCACCCATTCCTCCAGATTATGGACATAGGCCCGCACATCGGCTCCTCGCCGCTTTAGATCCAGCATGACATAGGCCACCCGCTGGCCGGGGCCGTGATAGGTGTACTGACCGCCACGCCCCGATTCGAAAACCGGGAACCGATCGGGATCGACCAGATCGGCAGGATTGGCGCTGGTCCCGGCGGAATAGAGCGGCGGGTGCTCTAACAGCCACACCAGCTCCGGTGCCGACCCGGTGCGAATTTGGGCAACGCGAGCCTCCATTTCGGCCACGGCATCCAGATAAGCGACCATATGTTCGGAAATTCGCCACTCGACGGGGGAAATCATGGAGACTCCGGTTGATTCATCCGAAGCGATTTGGTATTCCCCTGTCTCCTCGTTGGCAAGCCCTTCGATGAACCAGGATCGCGGCCATGGCGGAATGGTAGACGCGCAAGCTTGAGGTGCTTGTGGGGTAACACCCGTGGAAGTTCGAGTCTTCTTGGCCGCACCACTGACACCCAAGGCCCGCCGGTGAAAACCGGCGGGCCTTGGTGTTTCTCGCCCTCCCCCACGCAACATTGATACCCGTAACTTTTCCGGTGGTATTACCGTTAACCCCGCGAAAACCCTGTGGTTTTCCGTAATGTGACGTTTCGGGGTCTTTGCCTGGGGCCTTGAAGCGAGTATGGTATGCTCCTCAATAAGAAATTTCGTTACCCGAGGTTCCGTTCATGAGCATGTCTGACGAGCTCCGCGATGCGGCGCTGGAATACCATCGCCTTCCCACCCCCGGCAAAATCAGCGTTACTCCCACCAAGCCGCTGGCCACTCAGCGCGATCTGGCTTTGGCCTATAGCCCCGGCGTGGCCGCCGCTTGCGAGCTGATCGTCGATGATCCCGATACCGCAGTGGATGTGACGGCGCGGGGCAATCTGGTGGGGGTGGTGACCAACGGCACCGCCGTTCTGGGCTTGGGTCCCATCGGGCCGCTGGCCGCCAAGCCGGTGATGGAGGGCAAGGGCGTCTTGTTCAAGAAGTTCGCCGGTATCGACGTGTTCGATATCGAGCTGGCCGAGCTGGACCCGGATAAGCTGGTGGATATCATTGCCGCCATGGAGCCGACCTTCGGCGCCATCAATCTTGAAGATATCAAGGCCCCCGAATGTTTCGAGGTCGAGCGTAAGCTGCAAGAACGGGTCAAGATTCCGGTCATGCATGACGACCAGCACGGCACCGCCATCGTGGTGGGGGCGGCCATGGTCAATGCGCTGCGCGTCGTGGGCAAGAACATCGCCGACGTTAAGCTGGTGGCTTCGGGCGCGGGGGCCGCGGCGCTGGCTTGTCTCAACCTGCTGGTCAAGCTGGGCGTCAAGCGCGAGAACGTCTGGGTCACCGATATCAAGGGCGTGGTCTATGACGGCCGCACCGAATTGATGGATGAATACAAGTCGGTCTATTCCAAGAAGACCGATATGCGCACCCTGGCCGAGGTCATCGAAGGCGCCGACATCTTCTTGGGTCTGTCGGCTCCGCGCGTGCTGACCGGCGAGATGGTGGATAAGATGGCGCAAAAGCCCATCGTTTTCGCCCTGGCCAATCCCACTCCCGAAATTCTCCCCGACGAGGTCAAGGCGGTGCGTCCCGACGCCATCATCGCCACCGGTCGTTCGGATTACCCCAATCAGGTCAATAACGTCCTGGTGTTCCCCTATATCTTCCGCGGTGCGCTGGATGTGGGCGCCACCAAGATCAATGACGAGATGAAGCTGGCTTGCGTCTATGCCATCGCCGGTCTCGCCATGGCGGAATCCGATGAACGGGTGCGTGCCGCCTATGGCACCGCGCCGCTGACCTTCGGCCCGGAATATCTGATTCCCAAGCCGTTCGATTCCCGTCTGATCTTGAAGATCGCTCCGGCCGTGGCCCGTGCCGCCATGGAATCCGGCGTGGCGCGGCGTCCCATCATCGACTTTGACGCTTATCTGGATCGCTTGAACCAATTCGTCTTCCGCTCTGGCCTGGTGATGAAGCCGGTCTTCGACCGTGCCCGCCAGGACATGCGCCGCATCGTCTATTGCGAGGGTGAAGGCCGCCGGGTGCTGCACGCGGCGCAGACCGTGGTGGATGAAGGTCTGGCGCGTCCCATCCTGATCGGCCGTCGTGAAGTGGTGGAAAAGCGCATTCACGATCTGGACCTGCGCATGAAGCTTGGCGAGCATTTCGATCTGTGCGACCCGGAAAGCGATCCTCGCTTCAACGAATATTCCAAGCTGTACCATGGCATTATGGAGCGGCACGGCGTCAGCCCGGAATACGCCCGCACCGTGGTGCGAACCCGCAATACGGTGATCGGGTCGCTGATGGTGAAGCGCAAGGAAGCCGATGCCATGATCTGCGGCACCATCGGCCGCTTCGACAAGCATCTGTCGCATATCTTGAACATCATCGGCACCCGTGATGGCGTCAAGGTCCCCGCCACCATGAATCTGCTGATCATGCCGGCGGGCACTTTCTTCATCTGCGATACGTATGTCACTCCCGAACCGACCGCCGAGCAGATTTGCGACATGACCCTGCTGGCCTCGGAAGAGGTTCGGCGCTTTGGCATCGAGCCCAAGGTGGCCTTCCTGTCTCATGCCAATTTCGGCAATCGGACGTCGGTTTCGGCCACCCGTCAGCGGGAAGCCCTGGCCATGCTCCGCGAGAAGGCCCCCTATCTGGAGGCCGATGGCGAGATGCACGGCGATGCGGCTCTGTCGCAGGAAAT
This sequence comes from Magnetospirillum sp., assembly GCA_043744055.1. Lineage (GTDB taxonomy): Bacteria > Pseudomonadota > Alphaproteobacteria > Rhodospirillales > Magnetospirillaceae > Phaeospirillum. The sequence continues at coordinate 397 of JAYTWE010000662.1, read as the reverse complement.
CCGCGAACGAATCTTCCCCAATTCCAAGTTGAAGGGCGCGGCCAATCTGCTGGTCATGCCGACGCTCGATGCCGCTAATATTTCCTTCAATCTGCTGAAGGTGGCGGGGGATGCTTTGTCGGTGGGGCCGATTCTGATGGGCTTGGCCCAGCCCGCCCATATCTTGACGCCGTCGGCCACGGTAAGAAATATCGTCAACATCACTGCTCTGGCGGTCGTGGAAGCTCAGATGAAGCGTTGACGAAGAGGATCGGCCGCATCCCCTTGCGCTCCCCTCCCCATTGCGGCACTTTGAATCCGACATGGGGAAGGGTGACGCAATGCGCGCGGCTGTCGCGGCGGGATTGAGCATTTTCATGGTGGTGGGACCGGCTGTTGCCCAGGAGGCGGGGGCGGC
>JAYTWE010000661.1:0-1696 GCA_043744055.1 Magnetospirillum sp. | reverse complement strand
GATTGATGGTCGAGGCGTATTGCGACTTAATCCGTTTGTCGGGTTAAAGGTGATGTTTCAATGTAAGCGAATTCGCGGAAGCGTCAGCCGCGCCCAAGTCGGCGATTTTCGCAATGCGACGATGGGACGTGCCGATAAGGGAATATTTCTTACTACTGGCACATTTAGCGCCGATGCACAGAAGGAAGCTGACCGTGAGGGCGTTCTGCCTAGACCCTATGGCTTGGGTTGGGGTTGGATAGGGTGTCTGATTGCCTGGAAACGTGGGTTGCGCCGGATGAGCGGAGCCTATCCACAGAGTTGGACAGCCTGCGGTAAACAGAACCGTCAACAACATCATAAAGGAACCAGACACCCATGAAGAAAATCTACTACATCGGCTTGGACACGCACAAGGAATCTATCGCCATCGCCATCGCCGAAGAAGCAGGCGAAGTGCGCTTCTACGGGACGACCGGGGGCACCCTCGACGCCCTCGACAAGGCCATCAAGAAGATCGAAAAGCCGGGCGTGGAACTGCGCTTTGTCTATGAAGCCGGACCCTGCGGCTACGTCATCTGCCGGCATCTCGTCAAACGCGGGTTCGAGTGCATTGTCGTCTCGCCCTCGCTCGTGCCCAGGAAGGCGTCCGACCGGGTCAAAACCGACCAGCGCGACGCCGAGAACCTCGCCCGGTTGTTTCGCGCCGGGGAATTGACCGCCATCTACATTCCCGGCGAAGAGGACGAGGCCATTCGCGATCTGGTGCGGGCGCGGGACCGCACGGTGCGGGACCAACGCATCGCGCGGCAACGGATCAAGGGGATGTTGCTGCGCCTGGGCCATCGTTACAGCGGGAAGACGGGCTGGACCGATGCCCACCTGCGTTATCTCGCCTCGATCAAGCTGGCTCACGCCGCCCAGCAGATCGCGTTGCAGGAATACATCGAGGCCGTGACCGTGGCGACCGAGCGGTTGGCGCGCCTGACCAAGGCGGTGGAGGCGGCCTTGCCGGGCTGGCGATGCGAGAAAGTGGTGCGGGCCTTGATGAGCCTGCGGGGCGTCGCGATCATCAACGCCATGACGCTGGTGGCCGAGGCCGGGGATTTGACCCGGTTCGATTCACCCACCCAGCTCATGAGTTACTTCGGCCTCACGCCCAGCGAACACACCAGCGGCCAGAAGCGTTACCAGGGCGGCATCACCAAGGCGGGCAATGGGGCCTGTCGCCGGGCCTTGATCGAGGCGGCCCATCATTACCGGATCGCGCCCCGCGTCAGTCCAGCCATGCAGAAGCGCCAGGAAAGCCAGAGCCGCGAGGTCCGGGCCATCGCATTGGCCGCGCAACAACGCCTGCACGGCCGGCACAAGGTGTTGAGTGCGCGGCGCAAGAAAGCCGTCGTGGTCGTGACCGCCCTAGCGCGGGAACTCTGCGGCTTTGTCTGGGCCATCGCCTGCCAGGTCAGTGCCCCGCAGAAACTTAAAGCGCGCAAGCAGGGCGTCCCCCGTCCTGAGCAGACGGGCCAAAAGGTCTATCTCCTCGATCCCAAAAAAAGCTGAGCCCCGAATCAGGGGAAGCTTTTAGTGCAGGAACAAAAGCCAAACCAAAACCAGAAACCCCATCCCGGAATGAATTGATCAGTGAGCAGGTGGCAGCACGGTTACAGGCGAATCCTCGATGTCGTTAAGAGGCGGTTTCGACCGACCCTCGTGCCTA
>JAYTWE010000660.1:0-1991 GCA_043744055.1 Magnetospirillum sp. | reverse complement strand
TTTATCGCCGGATATTAGGATGATCGTCGTCGATGATGTCATCCGCGGCGTTTATGGCGCATGGCAGCTGGCGAAGCGGGACCCTCGTGGTCTGGTCTGGTTCGACAGCACGGTTGAAGGCTTCTGGCACTCGTTCTGGGGGCCTGCCCTGGTGGTGCCGGGATATCTGGTTCTGCGCGTGTTGGACGGTAGTTTCAGTGATGATCTGATCCGGCCATTCCTGGTCGAGATGATCGCCTATGTGATCGGCTGCGTCGCCTATCCCCTGGCTTTATCCCACATTTCCGAGGGGCTGGGGCGGGCGCAGCTCTATCAACGCTATGTGGTCGCCTATAATTGGTCGGCGGTGATCCAGATGGCGGTGTTGCTGCCGGTGGCGCTGGCGGTCTATCTGGTGCCGGGGCTGGCGCCGTTGAATGCCGTCGCCGCCATGTTGCTGTTGGTCTATCAGGCTTATATCGCCCATGTGGCGCTGGCGGTGAAGCCGGGAACCGCCGGAATGCTGGTCCTGCTGGATCTGTTGATCGGTGCCCTGATCCAGATGTCGGCGGAGCATCTGATCGGTTAGGGTGCGTTGACATTCAGCACTTCCCCCTCCCCCGGCTTGCCGGGGGGAGGAGAAAAAGGCGAATCTCAACGCATTCTCGGCCGTTTGCGTGTGAACGCGAAACGGCTTAGCGGAATTGCCCCTTCAGATCGGCTCCCGGATCGGGAATCAGGGCGGCGGATTTGGGGGCGGCACGCTGTTTCAGCCATGATGCCATCCGCTGGGGCTTGTCCAGTAATTCCCGGACGGCCGCCGTCAGCTCAAGGCCGAAATCGGCGATCTTGGCGAAGTGCAAGGTCTTGAGAATGCCGTTCAGCGCTTGGTCATAGACGTGTTGAGGGGCGCCGAGAAAAGCCGGTTTCAGCTCGCCGCGCTCCAGCCGTGTCCGAGCGGAAGCTTCGTCTTCGAAGCTGGTGGCGCAGAAGCTCGCATCGGTGGAAATCAGCCCTCGGCAGCGCAAGGGGCGCACAGCGTAGATGGAGCACGATCCCTCTACCAAGAAGGCGCAGGGCAGTTTGGCCTTGGCGCGCTTCGACGTGGTCATGCGATTGGTCTTATCATCCAGGTCGCGAATCCGGTCGGTCATGGCGGCAGCCTGATCCGGGGGCAGGGCCTGGATATGAACCGCGATGCGGATGGCTTCGACCACCGAGACGCCCACTTGCTGATGGCAGCACCAGCCGCATCCGGCCTTGCAGGCCATGGGTGGAGTATTGAGGCGGAAGGTCAGGTTGGAACGGGTCGCGTCCCAGGACTGATCGGCCAGGGCGAAGACCTGATCGAGTGCCGCCGTTACCCGCTCGACGCTGGGTTTGGGGAAGGCTGCGGCCATGGTCTGGGCGGCGCAGTCAAGCAGCACGTCGGTGGAGTAGGTTATCATGAGGCGGGAGGTTAGGCCCTAAGACCGCTCTTTGTCCAGAAGGGTGGCGAAAGCCTCGGCGGAGATGGGGCGGCTGATAAGATAGCCCTGCATCTCCTGGCATCCTTCTTCCCGTAGGAAGCAGCGTTGGGCATCGGTTTCCACGCCCTCGGCGATGACGCCCAGATCCAGCGAGCGAGCCAGGGCGACCACGGCGCGGACGATGGCCTCGCCGCCTCGGCCGCGATGCAGCGAATCCACGAAGGATCGGTCGATCTTAATCATGTCGAAGGGGAAATCGCGCAGATAGGCAAGGCTGGAATAGCCCGTGCCGAAATCATCCATGGACAGACGCACCCCCATACCCTTCAGGCGGTTCAATATGGCGGCGGCCTCGTCCGGGTCGTGCATCACCGTGCCTTCGGTGAGTTCCAGTTCCAGGCAGAGCTGACCACCGCCGTGACGTTCCAGAATGTCGGCGACGTCTTGTACCAGAGCCGTGGCGCGGAACTGGCGGGGCGACAGATTGACTCCGATGCGCAATTTACGGCCGGTGGCCTGTGCCCAGCTTTGCCCCAAGCGGCA
>JAYTWE010000659.1:0-9205 GCA_043744055.1 Magnetospirillum sp. | reverse complement strand
TTCTGAAGAAGGTGGCCACCTCACGGTTTAAGTCATTGATGACTTCGGACTTGGGCGCCACGTCCCGGCGGAGGAACACCCCGCCCATGCCGACGAAGGGCTCGGCATAGATGGTATGGGGAACGGCCTGGATCGCCGCGCAGACGCGTTTGGCCAGATTGCGCTTGCCGCCCAGATAGGGGGCGACGGGGCGGACGGGGTGAACTGGCATAATTGTCATAAGCCTTGATCCTGTGGCCCTCCTTGGGGCTCGGATGGGGGGCTCATGGCCCTCTGGATTTGATTGATCGCGCCGCAGCGCGAACATTTGATGGCGAGACGGCCGACGATATCGGCCTCGGCCAGCTTGCGCCGACAGGTGCCACAAAGGATGGACTCCATAATGATACATGCCCATTATCGCCCCGCCCGTGCACCGGGTGCGGGGATGGCCAGATTGCGGCCGGGTTTGGTACATGCGGGCTTATCTCCCGTGGCTCTGGGCGTTGGTGCGCCCATCCCCCCGCCGGTCGGAACCAGCGGGGAAGTCCGTTGTCAGGTTCCTGCGGGATAATTGGGACGGGCGGGTAGCGGACCCAAGACTTTGCCCGCGATGATGGCCCGCAGGTCCTGGCGATAAGCAGCCCAGACAACCGGGAGTGCCACCCCGACCTCGACGCAGCGCAGGACGGTCACGTCGCTCTTGTCGAGGGCGATCTGAGCCTCTGCCATCGCCAGCGCAGAGGCTTGCTCCACCGCCTTCCCTTCAGCGGCTTTGGCCTCCCGTTGGGCATGGGATTGGTATGCCTTTCCCTCGGCCACCACAGCGGCATTGTAATCCCCCTGCCAGTAAGCGACTTTGGCAGTCAGGGCCTGGGCCCCGGCCTCGTCGCCGAGTCCGGTAATGGCATCGACAAGCCACTGGTCGGGATCGGTGACGACATGGGCCAGCACGGCTCGCTGCAGCACGGTCATGGGTATCATCCAACGAGCTCCCCGGAAAAGCGGCTGAACTGAGCGCCGACGTAAAGATTGATGTTGTTTGCAGTATCCCCGCCGACCATCAGGCCGACCTTCGCCGTGTCGCCAGAGTTGAGAAACAGCAATTCGGAAATGTAAAGCGCGACCATGGCATCCGGGACATCCCGCATGGCGTAGGGATTGACTTGCGCGGCGCGGGGATTTTGCCCTGAAGTCATAAGTTGAAGAAACCCGGATGTGTGGACCGATGTCATGTTGTTGATGGCCACGCTGGAGCTAAAACGGTATAAGCCGGTTACCGGGGCCGTGAAGATGCCGGTCGAGAGGTTGACGCTGCCGGTCTGGTCGAACACCGCCTTGTCGAACGGCACGGTGTACATGTTGGGATAAATGCCGGCCACACCGTTGGCTGCTGCATTCCGATAGACCAGGAATGCTGGCTTGTTAGCCGCCCTGATGCCGCCGACGCCATTGACCGTCAAATTACCACCCACGGTCTCGTTGCCGCTTGTGACCAGCGTGCTGATGGAGAGGTCCGGGTTTACCTTCAGACCGCTGCCACTGCGGACTAGCGTTCCACCATCCAGTTTGGCGCGCAGATTGCCCACACCGTCGTCCTCTAGGCCTGCGCCAATGCCCCGCTGATAGGGGTCGAAATCCACATAGAGGGCGGTGGCTGACTTGGCCACGCCCACCTTCACCGCGTCAGCGGCGGGGTTGGTGACGAGAGTCCCGGTGGCGGACAGGTAGTAGGCCGCGCCCGGCGTCAGCCCGGCTACCAGCCCGGCACGGGTCTCGCCGTACAGCACCACCTCGGCATTGGTGATATCGGCGATTCCGAGGCCAAGATCATTGGTGGTACCATCCGCCTGCGCCTTGGCCCAACGGGTATTGACGGCATCCCAGCGCACCGGGTCACCATTGGCCACGCCCGGCGCGAAGGTCTGCGCCGTGGCGATCACCGACTTTTGTTTGACGCTCAACCCGCCGATGGCGGCGGCGATTAGAGCCTGGATGGCCTGGGCGAGTTGGGTGAGGTCAGCAGGATTAGGGGTCAGGCCAGCGACTGTAATGGTATGATCGATCTCACGCAGGGGCGCCTCGATGGCGGCGGCGGGCACGGCATCTCCCTCAACGCCGAGGCCAGGACTGGCGTCCACATAAGGCGCGCCAGCGGCGCCGCCAACAGGGGGGACGTACTTCATTGGTTAAGCTCCCTCGTAAGATATAATCAGGCTGGTATGGGCTGGCGCCAGACGCCGCAGTAGGCATTCGAGATCCTCGGCGCGCGTGATCTTGCCCAAGCGGTCGCCGCACCGGCTGGCGCCGCAGCGAAACCAAGTGATGCGGGGGCCGTGGATGCGGACCCTCCAGGTGTGGCGGATGCCGTGCGGGCCATTGAGGCGGTCGCCGCAGCGCGACCGGCCGCAGATAAAGGGGCGAAACTGCTCGATGATGGCGCTGTAGCCGAGGCCAGCGATGAGATCGCCGAAATAGCCGATGGACTGGCCGCCGGTGGCGGTCCATCGGGCCACCACGGCGGCACGGCGCTCCTGCAGGGTGGTATTGATGCCCGCCGAGCAGGAATCGGGCAGGCTGGTCACCCGCTCCCAGTCGGCCAACAGCTCGAAGGCGCCACGCGGATCGGCCTCATTGACCAGATCGACGGCGCGATCATCGACCCGCGCCAAGCCATCTGCCTGGGCGCGTAGCGCATCGGTCAGCACGGCCCCTTCCTCGCGGGGCCAGGCGGAACCGGGAGGCAGCAGAGCCTGAAGCTGGGCGGTATAGGCGGCGGCTTTGTCATCCATGGTGTCAGGCCCAGGTGATCGTCCCCATCACCGCCATCTCATGGGCGGCATGGGTGACATTGGCGGTGGGATGGGTGAGCTGATGGTCGCGTTCGCCCAAGGCGGTGGAGATGGCCTCGCGAAGATGGGACAGCAAGATGGTTGAACCGGGGGCGGCCTCGCGGCGCAACAGGTCGCGGATCTCGGCCTCGACCGCCGCCTTGATGGCGGGGGTGGCGGGGTCGAGTCCGGCAATGGTGAGATTGAGGACAACTGGCGTGGGAGTAAAAACAAACAGCTCGGCCGTCACATGCTTGCGATGATCTGCCTCGATATAGGCTTGGACGTCCGCCACTTTGGTTGGGCTGGGAATCGCCCCCGACGAATTATCATCACAGACAAAGGTCAGGCCGATTGTGCCATCGCCCATCCATTTGGGCAGGACCCAGGCCCGTGTGACGCCGTCCACCTCCAGCGCCCAGTTGCGATAATCGTGACCGGCACCGCCATGGGGCGGCAGACGGATGCGGGCCAGCAGACGATCCAGCAAGGCGCTATCGGCTTCGATTCCGGCGCCACCGGTCAGGCCGCCGGATGCGACCACTGCGGTGATATCGATTCCAGCCAGGGAAGACACCATCTTGAGCTTGGCCCCCGCCACCAGATTGGAGATGGTACCGGCCTCGGCGGCCAGGACGATAACGGTGGCGGAACCGCCGGAGATCACCGCATCGGCGGTGGTGACGTAGAGGACGCCATCGGCACGCTGCAAAGTGGTGGTTGCGGGTATGGTCGCCCCTGCATTGCCGACGAAGATCACTTGACCGGTGGCCAGGGCTCCGGCCTTGCGCGACAGGCCCCAAATTCCGGCATGTCGATCCAGGTACTCGGCCTCGGCGCTGTCGGGCAGCACCTGGTTGGCAATATAGGCCAGGTGGCCATGCAGTCCATGGAGACCACCGGCCAGGACGCGGGCCGAGACGTTGATATTGGCGGCGGGCAATCGCGCATCGGCACCGATCAGACGGCTATCGTAATCGGCTTCAGCGGCGGCGATCAGGGCGGCGAGAGTCGGACGCTCGAATCTCATGACGGGCTCCACAGGTGGCTGTATTTTTCGGCATAGCCGGTGGGGCGTGTGACGGTAATCACCAGCTCAAGTCGGCCCGTCCCGGTCCACTCTCCTGTAACATCGACGGTGGCGGCGACGCCCATGGCCACCATCCAGGCCAGCGCCTCGCGGGCATAGGTTTCGGCCCGGCGCGCCGTCTCACTGGTTTGTTTTTCGCGGGATAACAGCCACAGGCGTGAGCCGGTACGCCATGGCTGATCGGTCGGTGCCGCCGTCGGCGGAAAGGCATCGCCCCACCAGCCCCGCCGGTCGGTGGTGCCGTCGGGCAGCACGTCGTCGGGATGCGCCATGGAATCGGTAAACAGCGAGATGACGATGGCGGTGGCCAGCCCGTGATCCAGGGCAAGACCGCCCCCATCCAGCGTCCAGTCGCTGATGAGGGCCTTGCCGTCGAATGTGGTCTTAAAGTCCATCAGCCGATCTCCGGCGGAGTGATGGGATGGGGCGTGCCGGAGGTCTCGCCGATGGTCCAGGGATCGACCGAGGTGGGATGCCAGACTTGGCCGTGGCCGTTGACGTCCCAGCGATAGAGGGTCTGGGCGTGGAGATGGACCTCGTTGCCCTCCAGGCGCAGGGTCTGCCCGGCCTTTACGGTGACGTTAAACGGGCTTTCAACATTGATACCCTCGCGGGTCAGGTGGACCTTCTGACCGAGATCGTCATAAAGCGTCACCTCCCCCGTCCGCAAGGAGTTGAGGCGGTATTGACGGTCGCCCACCGCGATCACCACACCGTTGGAGCGGTCGCCGCCGACAAATACCGCCACAGGCTCCATGCCCGCTAGCGGCACCGAGGTCATGCCGTAATTTTGCATCCGCTCAATGTTATCGCGGACTTCACCCGATAAAAATTCGACCTGCATCGTCTGGACCTTGAGGGCATCATTGACCAGGTGCAGCACACCGCGCGCCACGGTCAGACGAACGCGCCGGGTGAGAGCGGGCAGACCAAGCTGACGAGCCAGGGTTTCGAGACCCATTAGATTTCCCCCTTGGATGGCTGCGCAAGGATGTCAAAGGCTCCTGGCGGATAGAGAGTAAGCGCCGCCTTGGTGCCGCTCTGCTCCTTGCTCAAGGTGACATTGGCCACCAGATAGTGGCCCGAAATGCCCAGCCAATCATCGCTGAAGGACACGGTCTGGCCCGGCCGCCACAATCCGCCGCCATGGGTCCAGCCGGTGACGGTGGCGGTAATCTTTTGGCCCTTGCCTTGGCGCACCCGGACCTCGTGACGGGCGCGGTCGCCGAGACTGATGGTCTCGCCCTGGGTCTCGGGGATGATGATGAGCGGGCGGTAGCGGGTGATGGCGGGATCAGTGGCACTGGCTCGGACCTGGGCAATATCTTCGGGTGACAGGTCATCGGCGCCTTCGCGCGATCCCATAACAGTGATCTCCGAATAGCGGCCGTCGAAGGCGTGCTCAGCCGAGGCATCCTCCACATTGTCGCCACGTTTCAGCGTCGCCACCGGTCGACCGACAGCGCCACGCCCGATCACCACATTGCCCAGCCCATCGGACCAAGCCAGTACGCCGCGCTGGCGGCACAGACGCTCGATGCATTCGCCGACGCTGTCCCCGACATTGGGGGCAAAGCGCTCGAACACCGCCCCGGTATCGGTGGCCGTTGAGACACCGATCCCGAACGGTGCGGCCAGGGCGGTGACGATAGCCTCCAAGCGTTGATTAAGATGCTCGCCCACCTTGGCCGAGCAATCCAGCAGATCGCCGGTCTTATCGCGCCCGGTCACTGATACGTCGTGGCGGGTCGGGCCAAAGGACGGCGAGACCTTATCCACATAGCCGGTGATAACCGTGGCGCCATCGACCTTGATCTGACAGGCTGCCGCGCCGCGAATGGGGAAGCGCACCAGGGTGCCATCCTTGACGTATTCGTCGGTCAGGCCTAACTGAAACGACCCGGAAAGATGGTCGAGATTGAGGGTCACCGAGACAGAGGTCCACCCCTGGTGGACTGCACCGCCCACCCACAGACTGACGCTGGGCTGGTGGTCAACCATCGACGGGAACCCTCAACCGAGTCCCGCCCGGCACGAAGCCAGGATGGCGGATGGTGGTGTTGCGCGACAGCACATCAGTCTCACGGGTGGCGTCACCATAGATGCGATGGGCCAAGACCAGGGCGGGTACGGTAGCGGCGGGCGTCACGTCGGTCAGACGGGCCAGATCGGCTCCCCGCACGGTGACGTCGCGCACCATTGTGGCGCGCAGATCCGACATGGTGCGGTAGACCGGGTCGGGGGCGGTCAACATGCGGGCATCAAGATCGACCGCCGTTTCGTCGCGGACAATGACGGCATCTTCGTAGACGGTGTAGTCGATGGCGGTGGTTTCATTGGCGGCCGCCACGGATGACAAGCGTTGAATTAGATCGACAAAGGCCGATTGATTGACCGCCATCTGCTGACGGGTCGGCGTGGTGCCGTCGATCCGGGCCAGCCCCGCGTTGTATTGGCCAAGGCCGGAATCATATGGGGTGAAGCTAGATGTGCCGTAGGATGCAAGCCCCCGCGCAGCCCGATAGCGCGGCCAGCCAGGAGCGAACAGACTCAATCCGACGTTCAGCAATTGGCTGATGGTGACGGCGAGAGATGACGGCACCCCCGCCAGACTCAATAGATTGGTCCGCAAGCGGGTGCCCGTACTCAGAAGTGACAGGGCGGGACTGGTCACCGAGGTCAGCGTGGCGCGAGGGGTTTCGGCGAGCCCCGTCACATTATTCACTAGGCCGTCGGTCAGGTCTTTGACGCTGTCCATCAGACTGTCATTGCCGCGCACATTGAAGGCGGTCGCGAAATCCTGGATCGCGGCAATTTCAGCAGCTGAGGCGGCTTGATTGACGGCATAGCCGGTATCGGTTCCGACCACATGCAGCGCCTTGGCGCTGTATTCGATAAACTCCATGGAAATGGCGCAATAGCCGCCCTCTCCGATATTTTCCGCCACGGTGAAGCTGTCACACACCACTTGGCGGCCCAGGCCCCACAGGTCGATATATTCGCCCGGCCCCTTGTCTTCCAGCGCCGCCACCAGCCGGTCGCGGGCCATCATATAGGTCGGCCCCCAGCAGATCGCCTCGACCGAATAGCGCCGGGTCTTGCGCCCCAAATCCTCGGGGTAGCTCTCGTCCCGCTCAGGATAGATATGCTCGGCGATCTGCCGCCCCCCTTTGAGCGAACGGGAGCGCGCGTCGAAGGCGATGCCTCGGAACTTGGCGGGGCGCAGCGCCTGACGCCATGCGGAAGTGCTCGCCATCAGTTGACTCCCGACATGGCCTGACCGGTGAATACCGAGACGCTGGCATTGCCGCTGGCGGTGGCGGTCGCTTTCATACCGGCGGGCGCATTGTCGAACCGCACCACCACATCGATCTTGCCGCCGGTCCCGCCCCCGGAGCTATTGTTCGCCGACGCTGATGAGGTACCAGCGGCAGCGGCTTGGCCCCGCTGCTCCGCCGCCGCCAGTCCGGCGCCGGGGCGATTGTCGTTCACCGCGTTGTCGTTGCCGACCTTGGGCATAGCGGCGCCGATCTCGGGGATGGCGCCCGTGCCCGGAGCGCCGCCGACCTTGGGCAGGGCGCCATCGCCTTGCGGGGCGTCGGGGGCGATCCAACCCATGGCCTTGGCGAAGTCGGTTAGCGGACCTTTGATACGATCCCACATGGCCAGCAAGGTGGAAATCCCGCTATCCCATACCGAAACGATCATATCCCACGCGGTGATGAAGGGGGCTGAGATGGTCTCGCCGAGAGGAGCCATCAAATCGCCGAACTGCTGCCAGCGCACCGTCACCGCATCCCACATTCCGAGAGCGAAGTCGCGGAGCACCGACCAGTTGTCGATGATCTTGATGGCCATCCAGCCCAACGGGCCAGCAAAGGCCAAGATGGTGCGCCAGTGGGTCGCAACGCCGTTCCAGATTGTCGAGAAGAAGCCCTTGACCGCGCCCCAATGCTGAATAATCAGGGCTGCCCCGATGGCGAGGGCACCAATGGCCAGACCGATGGGACTAAACACCACGGCTAAATTCGTGGCCTTCCACGCGATGGTAATGGCGTTGAAGGCCGAGGGCAGGATGATTGCGGCGGACCCCAAGGTGACGATGTTGCTGGTGAGTTCGGGACACGAATTAATCAGGTCGCCGATGCCACGGATCAACGGGGTCAGCGCCTTTTCTCCGGCTCCGCCGATGCCGCCGATCAGGGCGGAGCCGATGGCTTCCTTCAACTTCTCCATCTCGATGCCCGCACCTTTAGCGGCAGCTTTGTTGGTCGTCATCATGCGGGCGAAGTCGGTGTCGACCGTGCCTGACGTTGCCATAATGTCGGCCTTCAGTTTTTTGTACTGATCCATGTTGGCCAACATGGGTTTTAGAAAGTCGAGAACTTGCTGATCATTGAATAGTTTCTGAAGTTTGAAGGGGTCGCCCTTGGTCTTGGCCTGGATAATTTCCAGCACCTTTTCCATAGGGTTTTCCCCCTTGGTAAGGGCGTTCGTCCACACGCGATTCAGATTAACGCCCATTGCCTCAAACTTTTTGACGGTGTCGCCAGCCGTTATCTTCGACATGAAATTCTTCATGTTGTTCGCGGCTTCGGATGGGTCAGCAGCACCTTTTTTTGCGATCTGCAATGCAGCACCCAAGGTGGCGACCGCCTCGGTGCCCTGTAGCCCCATGGCCTTGGCCGACGAACCGAGCACCGGAAAATAGCGGGCCATGTCCCTGAGTTCGAAGCTGCCCTGCTTCCCCGCGTAGGCGAGGCGATCCAGTTCGGCAGTGAGGTTCCCCGGCGCGACCCCCAGCGTATCGACCAGTTGGAATACCGTCTTGGACAGATCCTCGACCCCAGCGCCGGAAGCCGTGGCGGTGCGACCGATGGCATAAAGCGAGGCGGTGGCCTTGTCCTTGTCCAGGCCATCCGAAACCAAAGAATTAAACCCGACCAGCAGCTCGGTGATGGACTGGTTGGTCTTGTCGGGCACAGCGAGCCCCCGAATCTGATCGCGCAGACTCGCCACCTGAGAGTTGGTCATATCGGCGGTGATTCCCGCCTGCATCAACCCATGCTCGAAATCCGCCGCGATATCCTTGATGCCCTTGAGCGCACTGAGGGTGCCCCAGGCAGCTCCCACGGCGGCAAGACCAGCGCCAAGGTCCGCCGCCGACATCTTCATTTTGCCGAGGCCACCCACCGCCTCACCAATGGTGGCGCGGAAGCCTGGCCCCAGCAGCGCTCCGATGGTGATATTGGTGAGCAGCGATCCGGTCACGTTCGGTTATCCCTCTTCTTTTGCCGCTGCCAAA
>JAYTWE010000658.1:0-5704 GCA_043744055.1 Magnetospirillum sp. | reverse complement strand
GAAGCGCTACAATCCCAACCCCGACCAAGTGAAGATCGCCGAAAGCACTTTGAATAAACTCAGCTGGCTGAACAGCCCCCCGTTGAGTTTAGACGCTTAGTTTTCATTCACCTCAAACGCCAAGCGAGATGCCTATGCTCCGAACCAAATAGGGAGCGCGGGCATCCTGCCCGCTTGGCTGCCCCCTCAGCTTTCCTTGACGTCTTTCTTCGGCTTGGGCAGGTCCAGCTTGATGTGCAATTCGCGCAACCGCTCGGGTGTGATCTCGGCCGGGGCCTGCATCAGCAGATCCTGGGCCTGCTGGTTCATGGGGAACAAGATCACTTCGCGGATATTGGGTTCATCGGCCAGCAGCATGACAATGCGGTCAATGCCGGGGGCCGAGCCGCCATGGGGCGGAGCGCCGAACTTGAACGCATTCAGCATGCCGCCGAAATGCTCTTCCACATGGGCGGCGGTATAGCCCGCGATCTCGAACGCCTTATACATGATGTCGGGGCGATGATTGCGGATGGCCCCTGATGACAGCTCAACGCCGTTGCAGACGATATCGTACTGATAGGCGTTGATGGTCAGCGGGTCCTGGTTCAGCAGCGCGTCCATGCCACCCTGGGGCATGGAGAACGGATTGTGCGAGAACTCGATCTGCCCGCTTTCCTCGTTGCGCTCATACATGGGGAAATCCACGGTCCAGCAGAACTTGAACACGTCCTTTTCCAGCAGGTCCAACTCGGTGCCCATCTTGGTGCGCACCAGACCGGCGAACTTGGCGGCCACATCGGCCTTATCACAAGCGAAGAACACCGCGTCGCCATCGGAAAGATTGGCGGCGGCCTTGATGGCGGCCACCCGCTCGGGCTCCAGATTCTTGGCGATGGGACCCTTGGGACCGTCGGCGGCGAACTGGATATAGCCCAGACCACCGGCACCATTCTCCCGCGCCCATTCGTTCAGCTTGTCGAACCACGAGCGCGGCTGACCGGCAGCGCCCGGCGCGGGAATGGCGCGAACCACGCCGCCCTTGTCCACCAGCTTGGCGAACAGGCCGAAGCCCGAGCCCCGGAAGGGCTCGGTCACGTCGGCGATGATGATGGGGTTACGCAGATCGGGTTTGTCCGAACCGTATTTCAGCATGGACTCGGCATAGGGGATGCGTGGGAACGGAGCCTGAGTGACCTTGCGGCCATTGCCGAATTCATTGAAGACGCCTTCCAGCACCGGCTCGATGGCGTTGAAGACGTCGTCTTGGGTGCAGTAGCTCATCTCGAAATCGAGCTGATAGAACTCGCCCGGCGAACGGTCAGCGCGGCCAGCTTCGTCGCGGAAGCAGGGGGCCACCTGGAAATACTTGTCGAAACCGGCGACCATCAGCAGCTGCTTGAACTGCTGCGGCGCCTGGGGCAGCGCATAGAACTTGCCGGGATGCAGACGCGACGGAACCAGATAGTCGCGAGCGCCTTCGGGCGAGGACGCGGTCAGGATCGGAGTCTGGAACTCGGTGAAGCCCTGATCTTGCATGGCGCGGCGCAGATAGGAAATCACCTTGGAGCGCAGCATCATATTGGCATGCACGTTTTCACGGCGCAGATCGAGGAAGCGGTACTTCAGTCGCATATCCTCAGGGTATTCCTGCTCGCCATAGACCTGAATGGGCAGCGGATCGGCGATGGACTGAATTTCCACCTCTTCCACGGCCAACTCGATCGCACCGGTGGGCAGACGGGTGTTGATGGTCTCGGCCGAACGGCTGACCACCTTGCCGGTGACGGTGATGACGCTTTCAGGCCGGGCCTTTTCCAAGGTGGCGAAGACCGGGCTTGAGATATCCAGCACACACTGGGTGACGCCGTAATGATCGCGAAGATCCAAGAACAGCAGATTGCCGTGGTCGCGCTTGCGGTGGACCCAGCCGGAAAGGCGAGCGGGGATACCGGAATCGGAGGCCGTCAACTGGCCGCAAGTGTGCGTTCTGTAGGCGTGCATGGTGACCCTTTATGAGACCTGATCTCGAAACCCGGAAGAAGGCATCGCGACCCCGTTTTTGTCAAGGAGGCATAACTGAATCTTTACGACTCCAAGGCACACTGAGTGCAAGTTTCCCGGTGAGTGCGTCATTGGGGGACCCGGCGACCAGAAGGTCGTCCACTCTTGCCAGGATGGTAAGCCATGTCACACGACTTCCAGAGTGTGCGCGCGTTGCTGCGCGCCCCCGACCCCCTCAGCCGTCAACTCGTTACCGGAACCCTGGCCAATCATGGGTGCCGCCAGATCACCTCCGCCGAATATGGCGGCGAGATCGAGCACTACCTTAAGTCCGACATGGTCGATCTGCTGATCTGTGATGCCGATCAGGGAATGCAGGAAGCCTGCGACACCATCCGGCAGATGCGCAACCGCAATTCAGGCGACAACAGCTTTGCCCTCTCCATCATCCTGACCAGCCGCCCCGAACCGGAAGCGGTGGTTCACCTGATCGACAGCGGCACCGACGCCATCCTCATCAAGCCGTTCCAGCCTGCGGCCCTGGCCTTGCAGATCGCCACCCTGATCCGCTCTCGCAAGCCCTTCGTGGTCACCAGCGATTATGTGGGGCCGGAACGACGCGGCGACGGCATGCGCCCCGGAACCGAGGCAGCACCGAAAGTCAAGGTTCCCAACCCCCTGCGTGAGACCGTCATGGCCAGTTCCAGCCGCGATGAACTGCGCCTGAAGGTCAGAAGCGCCTGGGAAGTGGTCAACGAACACCGCATCGAGCGCCAGACCCTTCACCTCGGCTGGCTGGTCCAACGGATCGGCACCGCCCTCAACCGCCGTCCGCCCGCCCCCGACGCGGCCGCTCTGCTGGGGCAGTTGCTCAAAAGCACATCGGAACTTCGCCTGAGAGTGGCGGGAACCGGGTTCGATCATGTGGCTCATCTGGCCACCACCATGATGGAAATCTGCACAGGCCTGGGGCAGTCGGTGGATAATCCTGATCCTCGCTGGCTGGCTGTGTTGCCCAAGGTCGCCGCCGCCATGGCCAACGCCGTCTCGCGCGAGAAGGAAGCGATTCACGCCAGTCGGCAGATCAGCGAAGCCGTCTCGCGCGGCTTCCACTCCGATCCCTCAAAACCCGCGCGGCTATATCACTGACGATTAAGGGGCGGAATCACCCATTCCGCCCCCTCCGCCCTTGCCCGCCATCTTGCCAGAGTGTATCACTCTTGGATGCCCATGATCTCAGATACCCAGTCGCTCGCCGCCTTCTGCCAGCGCCTGAAATCCGCCCGGTACATCACCGTCGATACCGACTTCATGCGGGAGAAGACGTATTGGCCCATCCACTGCCTGGTACAGCTTGGCGGACCCGATGAAGCCCGCGCCATCGACCCCTTGGCCCCCGGCATGGACCTGACGCCGCTGTTCGAGCTGATGGCTGACACGAATGTGCTGAAGGTGTTCCACGCGGCGCGCCAAGACATCGAAATCTTCCTGCATCTATCCGACGCCATTCCCACCCCGCTGTTCGACACCCAGGTCGCCGCCATGGTGTGCGGCTTTGGCGATGCCGTGGGTTACGAGACGCTGGCCTCGCAACTGGCCAAGGCCCGCATCGACAAAACCATGCGCTTCACCGATTGGGCCATGCGGCCCCTGTCGGAAAAGCAGGTTCAATACGCCCTGGCCGATGTCACCCATCTGCGCGTCGCCTATGACAAGCTGGTCCGCAAGCTTGAAAAGAACGGCCGCCTGGAATGGCTGTCCGAGGAAATGGGCCTCCTGACCGAGACCGGCACCTATCGGGTCGATCCCGAACACGCCTGGAAGCGCCTGAAGCCCCGCTCTAATTCCCCCCGCTTCCTCGGCGTGCTGAAAGAACTGGCCGCTTGGCGTGAACGCGAAGCCCAGGACCGCGATCTGCCGCGTCAACGGGTTTTGCGTGACGAGACCCTGACGGAAATCGCCGCCCACCACCCCGCCGACATCCAGGAGTTAGGCCGCACACGTGGAATCGGCAAGGGACTGGTCGAAGGCAAGATGGGGCTGGCCATTCTGGAAGCGGTCAAGCGTGGCCTCGACATGCCCGAAAGCCAGTGCCCGACCCCGCCGGATCGGATAGAGGTTCCCAAGGGTCTGGGGCCGGTGGTTGATCTGCTGAAGGTCCTGCTGAAGATGAAGTGCGACGAACACGGCGTCGCCAGCAAGCTGGTCGCCAATTCCGCCGATATCGACGCCATTGCCTCCGACGACAATGCCAAGGTTGCCGCCCTAAGCGGCTGGCGCTACGAATTATTCGGTGAAGACGCACTAAAGCTGAAGCATGGCCGTCTTGGGCTGGGATTTTGCACCGATGGCCGCCGTCTGCGATTGATCCCCAGCGACCCGGTGGACCCGGCACAGGTGCCGGTGCCCGCACTGGCCCTCGCCCTGGACTGATAACCGGCGCGCCCTTGCATCTGACCTGTCATGCTTATCGGGCTATCGCCCGAACCCATCCGGGGCAATCCCCGGACCCCTTTGTTTCCTATAAATAAAACAAAGAGAGGTTTGGAGGTTCACCTCCAACTAGGGGTCGGGGCGAGAGCCCCGCAGGGGTCAATCACTAGAGCTGTTGGTATGATATGGCTTCTCCTGGTTATTCCGACGCCAAACGAGCGGCTCAGGCCGCTGCCGCAGAAGCATTGGCACGGGGCGACGGCCAAGCCAGAGCGGCCATGGCCGCCATCGCCACCACAGATGACTTTTTTCAATCCGTCCGCAAGCCACTAAACCTTGACCCCATCTTGGCGCGGATCGCGTGCAGTGCGGGCTGTTCTTGGTGTTGTCACCAGATTGTCGGCATCACCATGGCCGAGCTGGCACTCTTGGCCGAAGCCATTGCCGCCATGCCGCCCAAGCAACAGGCCGCAGTGAAGGATCGCGCCATGGATGCCATGGCCAAGGGGCGCGGAATGGATCAAGGCCAGTGGTGGGCCGCTCGGATTCGCTGTCCGTTATTGGAAGATGATGGACTGTGCGGGGTTCATTCCCACCGCCCCCTGCCCTGTCGCGGCTATAATTCAGCCGATGCCGATCTGTGCCGCCGCTCTTATCAAGGAGAGAAGCTGCGAGCCCCGGTCCTAGCCGCCCAGCACGGCATCTGGGGACATGCCCAGTCGGGCCTGGCGGAGGCTTTGGCCGCCGCCGGAATCGCCCCCGGCCTGATGATTCTGGCCGAGGGCGTCGAGCGGTTGTTTACTTCCCGAACAGACCCTTGACCGCATTTCCGGCATCGCCGGGAATGACACCCTTAAGCTTTTCGGTCGCGTTACCCACCAGATTGCCAAGGCTTGACGCCGACTTGATGGCGCCGTTAACCATGGCATCCAACAACTTCTGAGCCACCTGGGCCGAACTGGCGCCGCCAGAGTCCTTCCCGATACCGGTCAAGACCATGTCGCCCAGCTTGGCCGTGGTATCAGCACCAGGAATGCCGCCCGCCGCCAGCTTGACCTGACCGCCGGTGATGGCGAGGCGGTCGATGACCACCTTCTTTTCCTCGGACTTATCCGCAGGCTTGGTGGATGCGGGCTTGTCCTCGGCCTTGCCAGCGCCTTGCTTGGCGGTGAAGGCCTTCACATTCTTCTGCAACTGGTCGAGATTGCTGCCGCCCGAGGCCAGCTCATAGGACACGGCCGGAGAAGCGATCAGGACATCCTTAATCACGATGGGATTCTTGCTGAGA
>JAYTWE010000657.1:0-1975 GCA_043744055.1 Magnetospirillum sp. | reverse complement strand
GCCGGACAGCGACACCGCCTCGCCGGTCTTCGGGTTGCGGCCCTGACGCGCGGGGCGCTCGGCCTTGGCGAAGGTGCCGAAACCGATCAGACGAAAGCTGCCGTCCGTCTTCACGCCCTCGACGATGGTGGACAGCATCGCGTCGACGGCGGCATCAGCCTGGGCGACGGTGCAGCCGATGGCCTCACGGACGGATTTGGACAGGGCAGACTTGGACATGGTTAACGAAACCTTTCTTGGACGCGATTCCGAACAGTAGATTCGGTTGACGCCGAATCCAAGCCTTCACCGGATTCGTTCGAACATCCGCCGCAGCGCAAAGCCCCGCAGCAGCGACACGGCAGCGAAGATCCCGCCGATCGCCAGATCATCCGAGATGGCGATGCGGATACCGAACAGCGGAAACACCACCATCTGTGTCGCCACGGCCAGAATATAGCCGATCACCACGTTGGCGATGGACTCTATCAGGGACATGCGGCGGGATTGGCGCATTACTATACTGCCTTGAAATTGAATGATTAATCCGCTTGATAAGCAGCCAAAGCAGAGCGTTACTGGCTTCACCAAAACGGAGGCCAACACCATGCAGACCCGAGACCAAGCCCTGACCGAGATCGCCACCAAGATCCTCGGCCTCGAAACCCTGGAGACCCGCAAGAGTGACCGGTTGGATTTCCACGAGCTTTCAGTCTGGGGGATCAAAGCCGCCCTGGAAGCCGCCTACGCCGCCGGCCAGAAGGCGAAGTGATCATGGCCCTGACCGTGCGCCCCACCACCGCCCTGAAGGCCCATCCGCAGTGGTCGCAGAGCGACTTCGAATACTTCCGGGGCAAGGGCTATTCCAACCAGCAGATTCTCGAATTCTGGGAGCGCGACCTGCGCCTCGGCTGCAAGCCGCTGGACTGGAAGCCCACCGACGCCAAATACCAGCATTCGCTGCGCCGGATCACCCGGCGCTGACCACCTTCCCGGCGGCAATGTCGTCGAAGCTGCGGCCATCGCCATCCAGCAGGGCCTTCTGGCCGGTCAGCTTCTGCCAACGGCCGACGATCACGTCGGCATAGGCCGGGTTCAATTCCATGGCGAAACAGGCCCGCCCCGTGGTTTCCGCCGCAATCACCGTGGTGCCGCTGCCCGCGAAGGGCTCATAGACCGCCTCGCCCTCGGCACTGTTGTTGAGAATCGGGCGACGCATGCATTCCACCGGCTTTTGGGTGCCGTGGACCGTGGCTTCGTCTTCATCGCCATTGTTGCCGATGGCCCAGATGGTGGCCTGATCCCGCGCTCCCTGCCAATGGCCGGTGCCGCTCTTGCGCACGGCGTACCAGCAGGGCTCGTGCTGCCAGTGGTAATCGCCGCGACCCAGGACGAAGCGCGGCTTCGACCAGATGATCTGGGCGCGGAGCTTGAAGTCATTGGCCTCCAAGCTGTCGGCCACCGTTCTGGTGTAGATGGCCGAATGCCAGACATAGGCCACCTCGCCAGGGAACAGCGCCCAGGCTTCCCGCCAATCGGCGCGGTCGTCGTTGGCCACCTTGCCGGTGCGGGTGGTGGACGACACGCCCGCCTCGTTCCGCCAAGTGGGATCGTATTCCACCCCGTAAGGCGGATCGGTCACCATCAGGTGCGGCTTGGTTCCGGCCCGCAGACGCTCCACATCGGTGGCGCTGGTGCTGTCGCCGCACAGAAGGTGGTGTCGCCCCAAGATCCACAAATCGCCCGGCCGCGTCACCGGATCGGCGGGCGGTTCCGGGATCGCGTCTTCGTCACCTTCACCCTGGCCGTCGCCCTCGTCATCAAGGGGAGCCATCAGGGCGTCCAGTTCCTCTTCCGAAAAGCCGATCAGATCGAGATCATAGCCCTCAGCATTCAGCGCGTGCAGTTCCGCCGCCAGGGTTTCGTCGTCCCAGCCTGCATTCAGCGCCAGCTTATTGTCGGCCAGAATATAGGCGCGGCGCTGGGCCTCGGTCAG
>JAYTWE010000656.1:0-1518 GCA_043744055.1 Magnetospirillum sp. | reverse complement strand
GTGCCGAGGTCCTGACCCTGGGGCACGAGCATGATCTTTACCGCGAAGGGCAGCCGGTGGACCGCTTCTTCGTGGTGCTGGATGGACATGTGGAATTGTCCGTCCTGGTGGATGGCCGCAAGAGTGTCGTTGAAGTCGCCCGCCGCCCCACCGTCTTGGGCGATGCCGCCATGTTCGGTCCTGGGCACTACATCATGACCGCTCGGATTTTGACTCAGGCCCGGCTTCTCGCCATCCCGGCCGAAGTGTTCTGCTCGCGGCTGGAAGGCCGCATGGACATCATTCTCCATATGCTGACCACCATGTCGCTGCGTCTTCGCATGTTGGTGCGCCAGATCGCCGAGCTGAAGTTGAAGACCACGGCCCAACGGCTGGGCAGTTTTCTGCTGACCATGGTAGAGGTCGAGGCGGGGCGGGTGGAGCTGCGCTTTCCCTATGATAAGCGGCTGGTGGCCGATCAGTTGGGCATGAAGCCGGAAAGTCTGTCCCGCGCCTTGGGCAAGCTGGCCCGCGTCGGTGTGGAATCCCTGCCGGAAAATCTGGTGGTCATCGCCGATGTGGAACGCTTGCGCGCATTCTGCGCCGAAGACGAGGTGGCGTGACATCATGAGTTCCCTGACTCAGTCTGATCTTGACGTGATTGCCCAGGCACCGTTGCTGGCCGGGCTCGACATTGCCGATCTGTCCTTGCTGCTGGACGGCGCCCATGTGACGGCTTATCCCGAGACCGAGCTTCTGTTCAGTCAAGGGGATCGGGCCGATCGGTTCTTCGTGGTGATGGAAGGCCGCGTCAATCTGTTCGCCCTGACCGAGACCGGCGATCAGTCGATCATCGAAGTGTTCGATCCCATCTGCACCTTCGCCGAAGCGGCCATCTTCTCGTCGGGGATATTCCCCCTGAATTGTGAAGTGGCGACGGGTTCGAAGCTGGCTCATATTCCGGCGCAGCCCTTCATGAAGCGCCTGGCGGAAAAGCCCACCATCGGGTTGGCTCTGCTGGGCGGTCTGGCGCGGTGGCAGACCCGGCTGATCCGCGAAATCAGCGAGCTGAAGAGCAAGTCCCCCAGTCAACGTCTGGCGACCTTTCTGTTGGCCCTGGCATCTAAGGCGGAGCAGACCGGCAATTCCGAGCGGGTGCGGCTGCCCATTACCAAGTCCGTCTTGGCCAGCCGGATCGGAATTGCCCCGGAAAGCCTGTCTCGTGCCCTCAACCGTCTGAAAGCGGTGGGGGTCGAGACCCAAGGGCGCGAGGTGGAAATCACCGATATCGAGGCGCTGCGCCGACTGGTCCGTGAAGGTGGCGGTGAATAACTATTCTCTTTGGCTTGGCTGCATTAAAAATATGCAATCAAACGACCTGCTTAACGAACGTCAAGGCGGCAAGAGAGGCGGAACCGCACGGTTGCGTTGAGATTGCGAAGGGCAGGTCATGGCTGAAAATAAGCCGAGCGAAATCAATACGGATGCCGTTGGTCCGCCGGAATGGCTGGCCGTCGCTTTGGATGCTTGTCCTATGGA
>JAYTWE010000655.1:0-1556 GCA_043744055.1 Magnetospirillum sp. | reverse complement strand
TCTACCTCCGACGCCGGCACCCGCGTGCGGGGCCGCGACCGCACCGCTGATCTGGTGGATTGCTCCGCCGATGAACAGGAGATCCTGGGCCAGACCTTGGCCCGCATCGCCGCCGATCTGTGCAAGCCGTTCGGCATCCCGGTTCGGCTGGTCGGTTGGGACGGTGGTCCGGCCTTCGCCAAATATGCCGTTGATCCCGGCGAGACTGTATCCCGCGCCCTGGAGGATGCCTGCCGTCAGGTCGGAGCCATGATGTGGACCGACGGGCGGGGCACCCTGCTGATCGGCCGCCCGACCGGTGGTGCCTATGCCGGGACCCTCAAGCTGGGCGAGCATATCCTGGAGGCATCCGGTGGCGACGATCACACCAACCGGTTTTCCCAGTACACCGTGACCGCCGGCAAAGAGACCGATGCCGGGGTTTGGGATAACGGCGGCCATCTGGTCGAGGGCGAAGCCAGCGACTCCGAGATCCACCGCTATCGGCCCCTGACTATCAGCGTCGAAGCCGATGTGGCGGGCGGTCCCACCGCCTCGGAGCGGGCGGCCTGGGAAATGAGGGTCCGCAAGGCCAGGGGCCTGAAGCTCTCCATCAAGGTCCAGGGCTGGCGCTCGCCCACCGGGCTGATCTGGCGGCCCGGCCTGTTGCTTGATATCGCCGACCGGCGGCTGGGGCGCTCTGGCCGCTTGATGGTGTCCGAAGTCGGCCTGGACAAGTCCAAGGAGGGCACTATTGCCCAGCTGCAGCTGGTGCCCGAAGGCGCGTTCGAACCCCTCGCCGAAGGGCAGAAGGCCGAGAAGAAGGGGAGCGACGTATGGAGCTGAATCGCCTGTTCGGCCCGATCACCAACAAGGTCAAGAATCTGATTGGCTGGGGCGTCCTGCACAGCGTCACCGATACGGCGGGCGATATCCATCGCGGCCAGGGCGACCTCGGCACCAAGACGCGGCCCGAACAGCACGAGGGCATGGCGCGGCCCCAGTGGTATGGCCTCACCAGCCGCCCCCCGGCACCGCTGCCCTGCGTCGTCCTGTTCCCCAATGGCAATCGCGCCGCCGGTATCATCCTTGCCGAGGGTGATGTGACCTGGCGTATCCGGGTCGAGGGTGGCGAGGTGGCGCTCTACGATGATCTCGGTCAGGTGGTCCATCTGACCCGCACCGGCATCCGGATTGAAAGCCCGTTGAACGTCACGGTGAAGGCCGGGCAGACCTTGCGGCTGGAGGGCGAGGAGGTGCATCTCCATGCCCACAGCCTCTATCGCTTTGACGTCAACGGACACGGCCAGGTCTGGCACCCGACCTCGGTCGATATTTGGCAGATCGGCGAGGCCGCCGGCACCGCCAAGCCGATCACCCCGCCGGAGATCGGCTGATGGATATTCGCTCGGCCTTTAATTCCGGCATCACCTTCGCCGACTGGCAGTTGGCTGATGGTCAGCTCGCCATGGACGACACCCTGGAGACGGCGGTGATGCTGTCGCTGTTTACCGAAGCCGACGCACCGGCTGGCGTCGAGATTCCCGAGGGTATGTCGCCCCATCGCTGGTGGGGAC
>JAYTWE010000654.1:0-1967 GCA_043744055.1 Magnetospirillum sp. | reverse complement strand
GGTGTTTCGTTTGCGAAATGGTTCAACTCGGCTAGCAAAGCCACCCGCCAGCGGGGGTGATCGACGGTCGATCCCGCATGGCTGTTGAAATCGCAGTAGGGGCATTTGGACAGGCAGAACGGCCAGTGGATATAAAGACCGAAACCGGCAGGGTTTATTGGAAGCACGCCGCTACCAGCTTGCGGAAGGCGTCGGCCCGGTGGCTGATGGCGTGTTTGGCCTCGGGCTCCATCTCGCCGAAAGTCAGGCTGCCGCCCACCGGCAGAAAGATGGGGTCATAGCCGAAGCCCTGGCTGCCTCGGGCGGGCCAGACGATTTCACCCTCGACCACACCCTCGAAGGTCTCGCAATGACCGTCGGGCCAAGCCAGTGACAAGGCGCAGACGAAACGGGCGCGGCGGTCCTTTTCGGCTCCCATGGCGGAGTTCACTTTGGCCATGGCATGGCCGAAATCCTTGGACTCACCGGCCCAGCGCGCCGAATAGATGCCGGGGGCTCCGTTCAGGGCTTCTACCGCCAGACCGGAATCATCGGCCAGGGAGGGCAGACCCGAGGCCAAGGCGGCGGCACGGGCTTTTAACTCGGCATTGGCGACGAAGCTGTCGCCGGTTTCCTCTGGTTCGGCCAGACCCAGGGTTCCGGCCGAAACCACATCCGCCCCGAACGGCGCCAGCAATTCACCGATTTCGCGGACCTTGCCGGCATTATGGCTGGCGATGACCAGCTTGCCGCCTGGGAATTTACGGGTCATGCGAGCCCCAGCGCCTTTTTCTGGGCTTCGACCAGCTGGGCGACACCTTTGTCGGCCAGGGCCAGCAGTTCCAGTAATTGAGCGTGGCTGAAGGGCCGCTCTTCGGCGGTGCCTTGAACCTCGACAATGCCGCCATTGCCGGTGAGGACGAAATTGGCATCGGCCTGGGCGTTGGAATCTTCCGGGTAATCCAGATCGGCCACCGCGACGCCTTCGAAAATACCGCAGGAAATGGCGGCAACGTGGTCGGTCAGCGGAATTTCCTTCAGCTTGCCTTCGGCCACCAGTTTCTGAAAGGCCATATGCAGGGCCACAAAAGCACCGGTGATGGAGGCGGTGCGGGTTCCGCCATCGGCCTGAAGCACATCGCAGTCAATCTTGATCTGGCGTTCACCCATGGCGACCAGATCGGTAACCGCGCGCAATGAACGGCCGATCAGACGCTGAATCTCGTGGGTGCGGCCCGATTGTTTGCCGCGGGCGGCTTCGCGATCGGTGCGGGTATGGGTGGAGCGGGGCAGCATGCCGTATTCAGCGGTAACCCAGCCCTTACCGGTATTGCGCAGAAAGGGCGGGACCTTTTCCTCGATGGAGGCGGTGCACAGCACATGGGTATCGCCGAACTTAGCCAGGCACGATCCTTCGGCATGGCGGGAGAAGCCGGTCTCCAAAATGATGGTGCGAAGCTGATCGGGGGCGCGGCCGGACGGTCTCATGAGGGCGTTTTCCTGTGGATAATTTGGGTCGGCACCCTAACCCTTTGCCGTCGGCGCGTCCACCCTCCCCACAACGTGGGGAAGTGTCGGTCCGAATGGAACACTAAGCCGGGCTGGTCAGTCGATCTTTTAAGTGTGATATTTAATAACTTACATCCGAAAGAGTTTGTCATGACCGTTCAAGGCCACCCTGTCCCTGGAACAATTCTCCGTGTTGATCTTAACGAGGGGTTTCGATCGCCTGAGATGGGAAAGAGACGACCTGCAATCGTAATCTCGCCCCCAATTCCTGGCCGTGATAATCTTTGTACGATTGTTCCTCTAAGTACCACAGCACCTAGGGCTGTGCTCGCTCACCATATGGAAATAACGCTTGATCCGCCGTTGCCGCATCCGTACGAGACCCCAACAATGTGGGTAAAGGGAGACATCGTTTTGACCGTGGCCTTTCATCGGCTGAGATTGCTTTTCAGCGAATGGGACCGCGGTCAGCGAACCTA
>JAYTWE010000653.1:0-1976 GCA_043744055.1 Magnetospirillum sp. | reverse complement strand
TCATTAGCCTCATTCAGAAATAGCTTGCTGCTCTCCACCAATGACGCGGGGTCTTTTTCTCCGATGAAACGTGCCCGTAACCGGTTTGCCCGATCACTGTTGGCGTCGCGCTCTGGCTCGGTCGTTCCGGCATCCTTCAGTGTCTGAATAATTGCCAGGGCGAGGATGCTTAGGGTCGCTATTCGCTGCTGGCCGTCAATAATTTCGAATTCACGGTCTGATTTAGCTTCGACAACCAGAGCCCCCATGTAGTGACGCTTGTCCGGGAGGCCAGTAAGCTCCTGGATATCATTCCAGAGATCTTCCCATTGCTCAACTTCCCACGAGTAATCTCTTTGGAATGGAGGGATTTTGTATATCTTGCCATTCCCGATTAAGTCGAGAAATGTCAGGTCATTGGTCTTTAGAAGATTGCTTCGGGACATGGTTAACCGTCAATTCGACTATAAAAGCTTGCCAGCCCTGATTAATTGCGGGGGGCATGATAGCAGACTTGGCAGGTGGGCCGCCACAGGCCATCATCGCCGCCATGGATGACGAGCCCCGCCCCCAGACCAATATCCCGGAATTCTCGGTCAGCGAGCTGTCCGGCTCCCTGCGCAAAACGGTGGAGGAGACCTATTCCTTCGTGCGGGTGCGGGGCGAGATATCGGGCTTCAAGCGCCACACTTCCGGCCATATGTATTTTGCCCTGAAAGACCCGGACGCTCTGCTGGATGCGGTGTGCTGGCGTGGTCAGGCGGTGCGGCTGGGCATTGCTCCCGAGGATGGAATGGAGGTTATCGCCACCGGGCGGCTGACCACCTATCCCGGTCGCTCCAAATATCAGATGGTGGTCGAGCGCATGGAGCTGGCGGGCCAGGGGGCTTTGCTCAAGCTGCTGGAAGACCGCAAGAAGCGCCTGATGGCCGAAGGGCTGTTCGCCCCGGAACGCAAGCGCCCCATTCCCTTTCTGCCCGATGTGATCGGCGTCGTCACCTCGCCCACCGGAGCGGTGATCCGCGATATTCTCCACCGTCTGGCCGAACGCTTTCCCCGCCGGGTCCTGCTGTGGCCGGTGGCGGTTCAGGGCGAGGGCGCGGCGGCGCAGGTGGCCGCCGCCATTCGCGGCTTCAACGCCTTGCCGGTGGGCGGCGACATTCCCCGGCCCGACGTGCTGATCGTGGCGCGCGGCGGTGGCTCGCTGGAAGACCTGATGGCTTTCAACGAGGAAGTGGTGGTGCGTGCCGCCGCCGAATCCGAAATTCCGTTGATCTCGGCGGTGGGGCACGAGACCGACACGACTTTGATCGACTTCGCTTCCGACCTGCGGGCTCCGACGCCCACCGCTGCCGCTGAAAAAGCGGTCCCGGTTCGCGCCGAACTGATCGCCGGTCTGGCCGAGCAGCAGTCTCGGCTGGTGGGCGCCATGACCCGTGGATTGGAAGAGCGGCATGCTCGGGTCGTTCAGACCTTCCGGGCATTGCCCAATCCCCGTCGGGTGATGGAGGATTGCGCCCGGCGTCTGGATGATCGGGCCGAACGGCTGGAAAACGCGCTGCCCAACTTGGTGGAGCGCCGCCGCATCGAGCTGGACCGTCTGTCCACCCGGCTGGATCACGGATTGCGAACGGCGCGCGCGGCTGGTCTTGCCGGGTTCGAGCGCGACGGCCTCAATCTGAATCAAGTGGCGCGGCGTCTGGCCGAGTCCATGCCTCGGCTGCTGGCGGATCGGGGCTTGCGGGTCGAGACCGCCGGAAAGCTGCTGGAGAGCTATTCCTATCGCAAGGTTCTGGAGCGTGGCTATGCCGTCATCCGCGACGAGCACGGCCATCCGGTGGTTTCCGCCGCCGACACCCGCCCCGGCATGGCGGTCGCGGTGGAGTTCGGCGATGGCACTGTTCATGCCGTGGTGGAGGGGAAGACGCCACCTCCTACCGCACCTAAACCGAAAAAGCCGCAATCTTCGGATGGGCGGCAGGGCAGCTTTTTATAGG
>JAYTWE010000652.1:0-5224 GCA_043744055.1 Magnetospirillum sp. | reverse complement strand
CCGTCTGTCGCACAAGGTGGCTGATGCCATCTATAAGCGGGTGACCGGAGAGGACGGCTATTTCGATACCCAGATCGTCTATATCGCCGAATCGGGACCGAAGAACGACCGCAAAAAGCGTTTGGCCATCATGGACCAGGATGGCGAGAACCACCGTTTTCTCACTGATGGCAGTGAATTGGTTTTGACCCCCCGGTTCTCGCCCAGCTCGCGCGAGATCACCTATCTGTCTTATTTCAAGGGCGTGCCACGGGTCTATATCTTCAATCTGGACACCGGTCGGCGCGAGGCGCTGGGCAATTTTCCTGGCATGACCTTCGCCCCCCGTTTTTCGCCGGATGGCAATAAAGTCATCTTCAATATGGCCGAGGACGGTAATACCGAGATCTATGAAATGAATCTTCTGACCCGTCAGAAGACTCGACTGACCAACAATCCCGCCATTGATACTGCGGCCAGTTATTCACCCGACGGTCAGCAGATTGTATTTGAATCTGATCGCGGCGGCGGGCAGCAGATTTATATCATGAGTGCCGGTGGCGCCAATCCGACCCGCATCAGCTTTGGCGATGGGCGCTATGCCACCCCGGTCTGGAGCCCGCGTGGCGATTTGATCGCTTTCACCAAGCAAAAGGGTGGGCAATTCTTCATAGGTGTTATGCGTCCCGATGGTTCGGGGGAACGTTTGCTGGCTGATGGCTTCTTGGTGGAAGGCCCGACCTGGGCTCCCAATGGCCGTGTCTTGTCGTTTTTCCGTGAGTCTCCGTCAGATGAACGAGGCCGGGGACAGACCGTGCGCCTTTACACCATCGATTTGACCGGTTTTAACGAGCGTGTGCTTTTAACTCCGCTTGATGGGTCCGATCCTGCTTGGTCCCCCTTGATTCCCTAAGATTATGTTTGTATAGTCCGCGCCGATTAGGATTTTTTCCGGCGACATCAGGTCCATAACTTATGATGTTGTCGGCGGGGCGTATCGGTCAATTGGCCGGTGCGGAATCTCTTGGGTCCGATCGTTATGTTTTCCCGCGTCGCACTGAGGGGGAGTCCTCAAATATGAAACTGCGTTTCCTGAGCATCTTTGCCGCCGCCGCTCTGCTGGCGGCTTGCGAATCCGCGCCTTCCGACACCGGTAACAAGGGTGGCGTTGGCCAGACCTCGCCGGCTGCCACCGCGAAGAGCATTGTCGCCGGTTCGAAGGAAGACTTCGTCGCCAATGTCGGCGATCGCGTCTTCTTCGATTTCGATAAGTCCAGCCTGCGCGCTGATGCGAAGGCCACTCTGGCCAAGCAGGCCGCTTGGCTGAAGCAGTATGGTAGCTACTCCATGACCCTCGAAGGTCATGCCGACGAGCGCGGCACCCGTGAGTACAACCTTGCCCTCGGTGAGAAGCGTGCCAATGCCGTGAAGGAATTCCTGGCTGCCAATGGCGTCGCTGCTACCCGCGTCAAGGTCGTGTCCTACGGTAAGGAGCGTCCGGTTGCTCTCGGTTCGAACGAGGCCGCCTGGTCGCAGAACCGTCGTGGCGTGACCGTCCTGAACTAATCAGGCCGTTTACGACGTGAAAAAAAGGGCGTCCGCCCATTCGTCAGGTCGAAAGACCGGCGGCTGGGCGGGCGCCTTATTTTTGCCCGGAATTGATCGGATAATTCCGTCTCCAAGCTCTATCGCAAGCGAGGCCGACCCGTGCGACGCATCATCCTTTCCACCGTGATTTCCGCCGTGATCGGCGGTGCTGTCGCTTTTGCTCCGGCCCCGGTTCAGGCCCAGAGCGATACCCGTGCTCTGTATGATCGCATCGAACGATTGGAACGCGACCTGTCCACCATGCAAAGCCAAGCGGCTCGTGGCGGGGCTGGGTCCACGGTGATCCGCTCGCCAGCGGCCTCCGATGGCAGCGTGGCGGGGAGTGCTGCTTCGCGTCTGGAAGATCGTATCAACGAGCTGGAAGATTCCAACCGGTTCCTCACCGGCAAGATTGAGGAAGCTAATTTCAAGAACGCCCAGGTGATGAAGCAGCTTGATCGCATGCAGACCGATATTGATTTGCGCTTCAAGGAAGTCTTGGATGCTCGTCCCCAGGGCGCGTCCGTTCCGGCTCAATCGCCGCAAAGCATGTCCATGCCTGCTTCTGGGCCTGCTTCTGGGCCTGCCTCTGGGCCCGCTGCTGGCGCAGTCTCTCCCAATGGCGCACCGATCTTGATTCCGCCCAAGGGCGTCAATCCTGGCGCCAATTCCGCCGACAATGCCGGTCCGGCTCCGGGACCTCAGGTTCTGGGGACTTTGGGGCAGAAGGATGCCAAGCGGGCGGAAGCTCAGGCCCAGGCTGCTGCTCCGGCTCCGTCCACTCCCAAGGACCCCCAGGCGGCTTATGATGAAGCCTATTCCTTGGCGCAGAAGGGGGATTACGATAATGCCGAGCGCGGGTTTCAGACCTTCTTGAAGCAGAACCCCACGCATCAGCTGGCTGGCAATGCCCAGTATTGGCTGGGCGATATCGCGTTTTCCCAGCGCAAGGATTTTGCGCAATCGGCCAAGCTGTTCGGCGAGGCCTACAAGAAGTATCCCAAGCATAGCAAGGCCCCGGACATGCTCTATAAGCTGGGAGCTTCTTTCGGCCAGCTGGATATGAAGGATCAGGCCTGCCGTACCTATTCCCTGTTATTCGCCGAGCATCCCGGCATGGCCGACCGCATCAAGCGTGCCGCCACCGGAGATAAGCAGCGGTTGGGTTGCAAATAGGTGATGGAGATGGAGCGCGGGCATCCTGGCCGCTTTGGCGGGAAAGGTGCCCACGCTCCTTTATCTTCCGACGAATTCTCTGCTCTCATGGCCCGATTGGGGCCGTTCGAGTCGCGGCCAAGGCTGGTGGTTGGTGTTTCCGGCGGTTCGGATAGCATTGCCTTGGCGCTGCTTGCCGCAGACTGGGCTAAAAACCAGGGGGGGGAGAGTCTTGCACTCACCGTGGATCACGGTTTGCGGCCGGGCTCTGCCGTCGAAGCGGCGACCGTCTCCGGCTGGATGACGGCGCATGGCATTCGCCATGCAACCCTGACTTGGGAGGGCGAAAAGCCCAGGGCCGATCTTCAGGCGGCAGCCCGTGCGGCGCGCTATACGCTGTTGGAGGGCTTTTGCCGCGCCGAGGGTGTGCTTCATCTTTTGTTGGCGCATCACCAAGACGATCAGGCGGAAACCCTGCTGTTACGGCTGGGGCGCGGTTCCGGGGCCGACGGACTGGCGGCCATGGCTGCTCTTCAGCCCATGCGCTGGGGGCGGTTGTTGCGGCCATTGCTGGATATTCCCCGAGGGCGGCTGGCTGCGACCTTGACGGCAATGGAGCAAGATTGGATCGAGGACCCATCCAATGGAAACTCTGTCTTTGCGCGGGTTCGGCTGCGTAATCTGCTGCCCGATCTGGCAGCCGAAGGATTGACGCCCCGGCGCCTGTCCGCCACGGCGGCGCGAATGGGTCGGGTTCGCTCCGCCTTGGATCAGGCCACGGCCGAGGCTGCCGCCCGCTGGGTCGTGATGCATCCCGCCGGGTTTGCCCGCTGTAGCGCGAAGGCCTTCAGCGATCTGGCGGAAGAGATCGGGCTGCGTCTGCTGGCTCGGCTGATTCTGGCGGTTGGCGGTGGTGTGCATGTGCCAAGGCTGGAACGGTTGGAGCGGCTGTATGGCGAGCTTCGTTCTGGATTGGTTGGGGCGCGGACCTTGGGCGGCTGCCGGATGTTGAATGTCGCGGGCGACATGTTGGTCTGTCGCGAGCCAGCCAGGGTCGCTCCGCCGGTGGAGTTGATCCCCGGTCGCTGTGTGATGTGGGATGGGCGCTTTCTGGCTGAGGTCGCCAAGGACGCTCTTCCCGGACTTTTCCTGGGGGCGATGGGGGGGCGGTCCAGCAAAATTATCGCCGAGGCGGCTCGGCATGGGACGTTGATGCGTTTGCCGGGTTGTGTTCGCCCTACATTACCTTCCATTATAAACGAGGATGGTGTTTCCGCCGTGCCTCACCTCGGCTATAACCTTTCATTGGCGGATGCGACGCTGCGTCGTTTGGACATGGCACCGGCATTCAGCCTGACCAATTCGGGCCTTCGCCTTGTCTAGGCGGGAATCGGCATTATTTGTACGGTGTTGCATGCGGGCACAGACGGCCCGTTTGGTCTAACCGGGAAGGACCGGACCTTGAATTTCAGCAAGAACCTGGCGCTGTGGGTCATCATCGCCGTGCTGTTGGTGATGCTTTTCAATCTGTTCCAGGCTTCCAGCCCGCCGCGCGGGATGGGGCAGACTTCGTATTCCGACTTCCTGGCTGATGTGGATCGCGGCGCTATTGCCGATGTGACCATCCAGGGCAGTGGAATTTCCGGCCATTTCAGTGATGGTCGTCCTTTCACAACCTATATGCCGCAGGACGCCAATATCGTCGATAAGCTGCGGACGCAGAATGTGCGGATCACCGCCGTTCCGCCCGGCGACGATACGCCCACTTTGTGGAGCATCTTGGTGTCGTGGTTCCCCATGCTGCTGTTGATCGGCGTCTGGGTGTTCTTCATGCGTCAGATGCAGTCGGGCGGCGGCAAGGCTATGGGCTTCGGCAAGTCCCGTGCCCGTCTGCTGACCGAAAAGACCGGTCGCGTCACCTTCGAGGATGTGGCGGGCATCGACGAGGCCAAGCAAGAGCTTGAGGAGATCGTTGAATTCCTCAAGGACCCACAGAAATTCCAACGCTTGGGCGGTAAGATTCCCAAGGGCTGTTTGTTGGTCGGCCCGCCCGGTACCGGTAAGACTCTGCTGGCCCGCGCCATCGCCGGTGAAGCCAATGTTCCGTTCTTCACCATTTCCGGTTCCGATTTTGTCGAGATGTTCGTGGGCGTTGGTGCGTCTCGCGTCCGCGATATGTTCGAGCAGGGCAAGAAGAACGCTCCATGTATCATCTTCATCGACGAAATTGATGCGGTGGGCCGTCACCGCGGCGCCGGTCTCGGCGGCGGCAATGACGAGCGCGAGCAGACTCTGAACCAGCTGCTGGTGGAGATGGACGGGTTCGAGTCCAACGAAGGCGTCATTCTTATCGCCGCCACCAACCGTCCCGACGTGTTGGACCCGGCATTGCTGCGGCCCGGTCGTTTTGACCGTCAGGTCACGGTTCCCAATCCTGACATCTTGGGGCGCGAGAAGATCATCAAGGTCCATATGCGCAAGGTTCCCTTGTCGCCGGATGTGG
>JAYTWE010000651.1:0-4207 GCA_043744055.1 Magnetospirillum sp. | reverse complement strand
CAGGAAATCGCCTTCCGCATTCTGAAGGAAATTCGCGCCCGCCTGAAATTCCTCAACAATGTCGGGCTGGACTATCTCACTTTGGCGCGCGCCTCCGGCACCCTGTCGGGCGGCGAAAGCCAGCGCATCCGGCTGGCGTCGCAGATTGGTTCGGGCCTCACCGGCGTACTCTATGTGCTGGACGAACCCAGCATCGGCCTGCACCAGCGCGACAACAACAAGTTGCTGGAAAGTTTGCGCGGTCTGCGCGACATGGGCAACACCGTGCTGGTGGTGGAGCATGACGAAGACGCCATCCGCACCGCCGATCATCTGATTGATATGGGGCCGGGAGCCGGTATCCATGGCGGAGAAGTGGTCGCTGCTGGCACCCCGGAACAAGTCATGGCCAATCCTGCCAGCGCTACCGGGCGCTATCTGGTCGGGCTGGATCAAATCCCGGTCCCACCGGTCCGCCGCCCCGGCAGCGGAGCCAAGCTGACCTTGGTCGGAGCCCGCGGCAATAATCTGAAGAATGTCACCGTCAAAATCCCGCTGGGAACGCTGACCTGTATCACCGGTGTATCGGGGGGCGGCAAATCCACCTTGATTATCGAGACTCTCTACAAGGCCCTGGCGCGGCGCCTGATGGGAACCAGGGAGCAACCAGGGCCATTCGACCGCATGGACGGGGTTGAGCATCTCGATAAGATCATTGATATCGACCAAAGCCCCATTGGCCGCACGCCGCGATCCAATCCCGCCACCTATACCGGCGCATTCACCCCCATCCGCGACTGGTTCACCGAGTTACCGGAATCGAAAGTGCGCGGCTATAAGCCGGGACGATTCTCGTTCAACGTCAAGGGTGGACGCTGTGAAGCATGTCAGGGCGATGGCGTCATCAAGATCGAGATGCATTTCCTCCCCGATGTTTACGTCCAATGCGACGTTTGCAAAGGCAAGCGCTATAACCGCGAGACCCTTGAAATAACGTTTCGTGGCAAGAACATAGCCGATGTTCTCGATATGACTGTCGAAGAGGCCGCCGACTTTTTCAAGGCGGTTCCCGCCATTCGGGACAAGATGGTTACGCTGCAACGGGTAGGGTTGGATTACGTTCATCTGGGACAACAGGCCACCACCTTGTCCGGCGGTGAAGCGCAACGGGTCAAGCTGGCCAAGGAACTGGCTCGCCGCGCCACCGGCCGCACCCTCTACATCCTCGACGAACCCACCACGGGTCTGCATTTCGAAGATGTTCGTAAATTGCTGGAAGTGATCCAGGCTCTTGTGGATACCGGTAATACCGTTTTGGTCATCGAGCATAATCTTGAAGTCATCAAGACCGCCGACTGGATTATCGACCTCGGCCCCGAGGGTGGTGACGGTGGCGGCCATATTGTTGCCGCAGGAACTCCCGAAGATGTCAGCAAAAGCAAGGAGAGTTATACCGGCCGATACCTTGCGCCCATCCTGGCGAGGCAGACCAGGAAGATGGCGTAACAAATTGATTTTGCACCATAAAACGCAAAACTTGATCCAAGGTGTTTAAGGTGGTGATTTAAGCGAATTCTGACTCTTCTCCCCCACTTACTTGAAACAGCATCAAGCGAGCGATGTATTTTCCTGGACAATTTCATTTTGTCTTGCAAGATTGGAATAGTGTATGAGCCGCAATCGGCTCTTGCCTCCTATTGCTCGACGAGTTCTGACCATGAAGATCGTTCGTATCCTGACGGCCCTGGTGGCCCTAGCCTCCGTCTCAGCCTGCGCCACACCCTTCCAGGTGTCCGAGGTGCAAGACGTGCTTGCCGCCCCCAGCCCAGTGATCGGCACCCCCTTCACCAAGGCTTTGTTTGAGGAATACAAGGAAGCGACGCTGCACGAAGCCATGGACGAATACGAATGGCGTCACGCCGTGGTCTATGCCCGCAAGGCCGAGCGGGCCGCCACGGGGGAAGTGGTGCCGCCGGAAGACCCCGCCAACTGGGATGTCCCCGCCGACAAGCTGCCCGAGCTTAAAGCCGCCCGTGCCACCTTGGTGGATGATTTCCAAAAGGGTGCGACCGAGCGGGTTCCGGCCGAAGCGGCCAAGGCGCAGGTTTCTCTGGATTGTTGGATCGAGGAAGAGTGGGAGCGTGAGAACGATCCCGGATGTAAGAACACCTTCCTGGCCACCGAACCGAAATTAAAGCCTCCGGCTTCGGTAGCGGAAGCCCCGGCCCTGTCACAGCCGCTGGTGATCTATTTCGACTACAATAAGGCCGATATCAACGCTTCGGCCATGCAGGTTCTCCATGATGCCGCTCCGGCCTTAAAGACGGCAGCTCCCATGGTGATCCGCATCAACGGCTTCACTGACACGGTAGGCGGCAAGCCTTACAACAAAACCCTGTCCGAAAAGCGCGCCAAGGCGGTGGCTGACCAGCTCAAGAAATTGGGCGTGGAGGGCGTCACCGTCGAAGTTGCCGGTTTCGGCAAGGATAAGCTTGCGGTTCCCACCAAGAACAACGTCAAGGAACAGCGCAATCGCCGGGCCGAAGTGACCTGGGAACCCAAGCGCTAAGCTATACTCAGTTCACGTGAAAGCCCGAAAGGCGCTGCCCTTTACCCGCAAGGAGACTCGTCTCCTTGACCTCATTCCTAATAAACCAATGGGATCAAAGGGCCTCGGCCCTTTGCGGGGCTGGGCGGAGCCCGCATTCGTTTTCGGATTTCCAAAGCTAGATATATGCCGCGATCTGCGCCCGACGTTGGCGCAACGCTTCCGCTGCGGCCTTCACGGACTGAACCTGAACATCTTTCGGCTGTGCCACGTTCTGGGCCGTCACGGTTTCGCTCTTGCTCGACATGATCCGTCTTTCCTGCGCCGCGTAAAGGTGGGAAGTCGGGCCGGGCGCCCTTCCCGCTTCCGAGAAGAACCATGACCGCCAAATATGGCGGCATCTGGGATGTGATTGTGGCGAAACCATGATTTTTGTGAATTCCGGCCTTTGCCTCCTCCCCAAACACCTCTGGAGTCGCCAGATATCCAATATGGGGAGATGAGCGTTATGAGATGAGGCCGCCATGACCAGTGCGAGCCGGGCATGCACGATCATCGGGTTGAGCTGTGGGCGCGGTGCCCGTGACCAGGGATGCGCGGAAGGCCCACGGGCTTTGCTCCTCGGCGGGTTGTTTGATCGCTTAGGCCGCCAATCTCCTGATATAGAATATGTGGATATGCCGCCCAAGGCGGGTGATGTCGTATCCGTGATTGCTGATCTTGGGCGTCGCCTGTCCCGTCAGGTGGCTATAATCATGGACAGGAAACGCTTTCCCATTGTGATCGGCGGCGACCATTCCTGTGCCATTGGAACATGGACCGGAATCAGCCAAGTCTTGAGCGGCTCTCAACACTTTCGCCTGATCTGGATTGATGCCCACCTGGACATGCATATCCCCCAGACCAGCCCGTCAGGGGCCTTGCATGGCATGCCCCTGGCCTGCCTTCTCGGTCAGGGCGATCCTCATCTGGCTTGCGATCCCGCCGCCCTGGACGGCCTTCGGGTCACGGTGATGGGGGTGCGCAGTTGCGAGCCGGAGGAAATGGCTTTGGCCCGAGAGCTACGAGTCCAGGTCATCACCATGGACGACCTGGCGGGCTTAGACCTTCGTGACGCTTTGCTCCAAGCTGCGGGAGATGGCCGCTTCGGCATTACCCTCGACCTTGACGCCATTGACCCATTGGATGCCCCTGGGGTCGGAACTCCGGTGCCAGGAGGCATCCGGGGGGCTTCATTGCTGAATGCCCTGGGGCCGCTCCTGGCCTCACCCCGTTGCATCGGCCTGGAAATCGCCGAGTTCAATCCGATCCGTGACACGGATAACCGCACCGCCGCTTTGGTGGAGGCCTTCATCATGGCGGTACTCCAGCCGGGAGAACGGCCATGAGCAGCATAATCGAGCTTGAATCCCAGTGGTGCGCTCATAATTACCAACCCTTGCCCATCGTCTTGGTAAAAGGCCAAGGGGCTTTGCTGTGGGATGACCGGGGCAAGCGCTATATCGACATGATGGGCTGCTATTCCGCCGTCAGCCTGGGCCATGGCCATCCGCGCATTCTGAAAGCATTGGTCGAGCAGGCGGGACAGCTGGCCGTCGTCTCCCGAGCCTTTCACACCGCCCAGCTGGGGCCTTTCCTGGAGCTTGCCTGCCGCATGACCGGAATGGATGGCGGTCTCCC
>JAYTWE010000650.1:0-11813 GCA_043744055.1 Magnetospirillum sp. | reverse complement strand
CGGTGAGCGGGAAGAAATCAATACCGGGGCGCTGGGTCTTCACGCCGACCACGGTGCACAGAACGCTGGTGCCACCATAGGTGGCCATCACGGCGCCGTTGGCCTGACGAGCGACCTTGCCGGTTTCCAGAACCAGCTTGCGGCCACCCCAGGTGATTTCCTTGCGGTGAACATTAAACATCGACATTACAGTCAATTCCTTTTTCTTAGGACCACCGCCGGATTGCTGGCGGTCCCGACGTCATAAAACACAAATGCGACGACCCGCGTGAAGCCATCCCCACGCGGGCGCCGTCCAGGCCGACGTCCGGCCCATTCTTATGCAAGGCTTCTTCAATGCCGGGTGGGCGGCATGGCCGCGCTCCCCGACGGAAGAGGCCCGCTTACTTGCGAAGGCCGAGACGAGCAATAAGCCCCTCGTAGCGCTTCACATCCCGAGTCTTCAAATAGTCGAGCATGCGACGACGCTGGCCGACCATGATCAGCAGACCGCGACGCGAATGGAAATCTTTCTTATGCTCCTTCAGATGCTCGGTCAGATTGCGGATACGCTCTGACAGAATAGCGACCTGGACATCGGCGGAACCGGTGTCGTTTTCCTTGGTCGCATATTCCTTAACCAGCTCCTGGGTGCGTTCAGGGGTAATCGACATCGTTAACTCCTTCATGAGATGTAAGGTTCATCACACGCACCGGATGGATTTCTCCATCTTGGATGCGAACCAACGCCACCATTCGTTCGGCCATCATCGCCCGGCATACGGTGCCTTCGGCGAATTGGACCTCAAGATGTCGGGCTGCCACATGCGCAAATGACACGGGGCCGCCGCATTGGAGGCGTTGGGCTTCCGCTTCCGTCAGGGCCAGAGCCGGGATGTCGTCCAGCGCGGTCTCGACGGGAAGCAGATAGGTCCGAGGGCCGGGACCTTGCCCCAGCTCTTCGAGAGTTTCAAGGGAAATCGAGTTTCCCTCGGTGAACGGACCACAAGCGGTCCGTCGCAAGACAGAAATATGCCCCACGGTTCCAAGGGCATGAGAGAGGTCGCGGGCCAGCGAGCGGATATAGGTTCCCTTGCCGCAGACCACCTGAAAATCGGCGTGATCGGCATCGGGCATGCCCAGCAGGGTGAAGCCGTCGATGCGCACGGTTCGGGACTTCAGTTCGACCTCTTCTCCGGCACGGGCCAGATCATAGGCTCGTTCGCCGTCAACCTTGATGGCGGAGAATATGGGAGGAATCTGCTGAATCTCGCCGGTAAAAGCCTCCAACGCCGCTTCGATGGCGGTTTGATCCGGTCGAATGTCAGAGGTCTCCACCACCTCGCCCTCGCGGTCGTCGGTGGTGGTGGACTGGCCCCATCGCACTTGCCAGCAATAGGTCTTGGTTCCATCCATGACGTAAGCGACGGTCTTGGTGGCTTCCCCCAGGGCGATGGGAAGAATGCCGGTGGCCAGGGGGTCCAAGGTTCCGCCATGGCCGACCTTGGCCGCGCCAAGGATACGCTTGACCCGCGCCACAACTTGGGCCGAAGACAGGCCCAAGGGCTTGTCGATGGCCAGCCAGCCGTGGATGGGCGTTCCCTTGCGCTTACGCGACATGGGAGATTTCGGCGCTATTCAGCGTCATCACTGTCCGAGGGAATGCTGGCCTCGTCCGGGATTCTTACCGCTTCATGCTCCAGGTCGCGGCGGACCACAGGGCTGCGCAACAGATCGTCGATGCGCGTCGCCTCGTCGAAGGTGGTGTCGGGGTGGAACACCAAATCGGGCACGGCGCGTAATTGTACCGAGCGGCTGATCTCGTGACGCAGATAGGCCTTGGCGCGCTTCAAGCCCACCAGGATCGGAGCAACGTCTCCGCCCCCCAGCGGCACCACGAAAACGGTGGCGTTGCGCAAGTCAGGGCTGACGCGGACTTCCGTCACGGTGATGAGGCGACCCTGTAAGTCAGGATCACGGATTTCGCCGCGCTCGATCACATTGGCGATGGCGTGACGCAGTTCTTCACCGACCCGCAATTGACGTTGGGTAGGAGCCTTTTCGCCTCTGGGCATGGAACCCTCCGAGCCATGGAGAAAAAGGAAGCGGTACGTCCCTTACAGGACGCCCGCAATCTCTTCGATCTCGAAGCACTCGATCACATCGCCAGCACGGATGTCTTCGTAATGGGCGAAGGACATACCGCATTCGTAACCCTCGCGCACTTCCTTGACGTCGTCCTTGAAGCGTTTGAGCTGGGCCAGATCGCCGGTGTGAATGACCACGTCGTCGCGCAGCAGACGGACCTTGGAGCCGCGCTTGACGGTGCCTTCGGTAATCATGCAGCCCGCAACCTTGCCGGTTTTGGTGATGTTGAAGACTTCGCGGATGTTGGCGTAACCCAAGAAGCGTTCCCGCAGGGTGGGGGCCAGCATGCCCGACAGCATCTTTTTCAGATCGTCGGTGACGTCGTAGATGATGGAGTAATAGCGGATATCAACCCCGTCACGGCGCGACATATCGCGCGCTTGGGGATTGGCGCGGACATTGAAGCCGATGATGAGGCCGCCGGTTGCCCGAGCCAGAGTCACATCGGATTCGTTGATGCCGCCCACGGCCGCGTGCAGGACGCGAACCTTGACGCTATCATTGCCGATCTTTTCCAAGGTCGCGGTGATGGCTTCGACCGAGCCCTGGACATCGCCCTTGATAACCACGGGCAGTTCCTTGGCGACGCCGGATTTGATGTCGGTGAACATCTGTTCCAGCGTGCTGCGCTGACCGGCCTTGGCCTTGGCATCACGATCCATGCGCTGGCGATAGCTGGCGATTTCACGGGCGCGGCCCTCATCCTCGACGGCGACGAAATCGTCACCCGCGGCGGGCGTTCCCTGGAGACCGAGCACTTCCACCGGAGTGGAGGGGCCAGCTTCCTTGATGGGGTTGCCGTGAGCATCCACCAGGGCGCGAACGCGACCCCATTCGGAACCGGCGACAAAGACATCGCCCACCCTCAGCGTGCCCTTCTGGACCAGAACGGTGGCGATGGAGCCACGGCCCTTTTCCATCTTGGCTTCGACCACCACGCCTTGGGCGATACGGTCGGGATTGGCCTTCAGATCCAAGATTTCAGCCTGAAGCAGGATGGCTTCTTCCAGCTTTTCGAGGTTGATGCGCTTCTTGGCGGAGACTTCGATGGCCAGCACGTCGCCGCCCAGATCCTCGGTCACCAATTCGTGCTGCAACAGGCCTTGGCGGACCTTGGCGCTGTCGGCGTCGGGCTTATCAATCTTGTTGATGGCCACGATGATCGGCACACCGGCAGCGCGGGCATGACGGATGGCTTCCACCGTCTGCGGCATGATTCCATCATCGGCGGCGACCACCAAGACGACGATATCGGTCACCTTGGCGCCACGGGCACGCATGGCGGTGAACGCCTCGTGGCCGGGAGTGTCGATGAATGTGATCTTGCCGCCCGTGCTCATGGTGACCTGATAGGCACCGATATGCTGGGTGATGCCGCCCGCTTCGCCCGACACGACATCGGTTTCGCGCAAGGCATCAAGCAAGGAGGTCTTGCCGTGATCCACGTGACCCATGATGGTGACCACGGGCGGACGGCTGACCAGATGCTCATCGGTATCGATCTCGCCTTCCAAGCCCATCAGAACGTCGGCTTCAGAGACGCGCTTGGTGTTGTGACCGAATTCGCTGACCACCAGTTCGGCGGTATCGGCGTCGATATTCTGATTGATATTGGCCATGACGCCCATGCGCATCAGGCTTTTAATCACGTCGGCACCACGAACCGCCATACGGTTCGCCAGTTCCTGCACCGTGATGGATTCGGGGATAATCACCTCGCGGATGACCTTTTCCGAACCCTTTTGCATGTGCTTGAGGCGCTCGCGCTCGCGGGCACGCTTCACGGCGGCCAGAGACCGACCGCGCTCGGAGCGGTCATCATCGGTCAGGGCGTCGGTGATGGTGAGCTTGCCGGTACGGCGGCGTGGCTCGTTGCGCTTGACCGGAGCGGGCTTGTGGACGGCGGCACGCTTCCTGGCGCGCTCCTCTTCCTCTTCCTCTTCCTCTTGGCGGGTCCGGGCGGGAGTGGTGCCGGGGGCTGCGGGAGCCCCAGGAACGACGACCGGAGCAGCAACGACAACCGGAGCAGCCGGAACGACGGGTGCCGGAGCGGCTGGCGCCACGGGAGTGATGGGAGCGGGAGCGGGGTCCGCCCCGGCTTCGGGAGCGGGCTCGGGAGCCTCGGCGGCGCGGCGTTCGGCCTCTTCCGCGGCAAGGCGGGCGGCTTCTTCCTCGGCGCGACGTTGGGACTCGGCCTCAAGGGCGGCGCGAGCGGCTGCATCCTCGGCACGGCGGCGGGCGTCTTCTTCCTGGCGCTGAGCTTCTTGCAGCGCACGGGCGCGGGCATTCTTCTCATGATTGGTCAGGTCGTGGACGTTCGCGGCGCGGGCCGCGGCTTCCACTTTGGCGACCGCTGCGGCCAAGTCGGCTTCGGCAGCGGAATGAACGCCACCCTTAACCTCATGCATGGCACCGCCGGCGCTGCTGAAGGTCCGCTTTTTGCGAACCTCGACAGTCACAGACTTTGACCGCCCGTGCGAGAAGCTTTGGCGGACCTGTCCGGTCTCTACCGTCTTCTTCAGCTCCAGCTTTCCCGGCTGGGCAAGCTTCAGCGGGGCCTTACGATCTTGATCCTGGGAATCATCGCTCATGTAGGACTTCGTCTCTTCCGCGGCCAATATTGGCGGCCGGAATGCCGCCGAAAATGAAAATATCACTCCGTCCCGGCGGAACCGCCGGAAACGTCGTCACGAAACCCTGCCAACAACACCGCTTCGCTTTGGATGCGAAGGGCGAGCTTGCCTCGGGATAAACACACATGCACGGCCATTTCCCGACCGAAGACGGTGCCAAGCTCGGCACCATCGAAAAGCTCTATTACCGGCAGACCATTCCCCAGCGCGCGAACTTTGCTGCGCCCATCTTGGGAAGCATCCCGCGCCGCTAAGATGACGGCGGCTCGTTTCGCCCGGACCTCGGCGCAAACCTTTTCGAACCCCGTGACGGCCTGACCGGCGCGACGCGCCAAGCCGATGGCATCCAGGGACCGACGCACCAACAGCCATTCGATCCGATCCGCCAGATCACCCGGCACGCTCACCTGACGGCGGGCGGCTTTCGCAAAAAGACGCTTCGTCACGGCCGTATTTACCACATCTCGGCGGGGGCTCAACCAGATTCCCCGTCCGGGCAGGACATGGCCGATATCTGGGACCAGTTCGCCGTCGGGTCCGACAACGAATTTCAGCAGTTCGCCCTTTGGGCAGACTGCCCCGGTGGCGATACAGCGCCGCTCCGGTCCGGTCTCTTCAGCCTCGTCCTCGACGTTCACACCCTCGACGTTCACATCCTCGACGCCAGTATCCTCAGCGTCCGTATCTTC
Source organism: Magnetospirillum sp. (assembly GCA_043744055.1). GTDB lineage: Bacteria > Pseudomonadota > Alphaproteobacteria > Rhodospirillales > Magnetospirillaceae > Phaeospirillum. The sequence continues at coordinate 6,364 of JAYTWE010000650.1, read as the reverse complement.
GACGTTCGGGGTGTCGGTCATGCCGTCTTCCCCGGCCATCACCCGATCCTCAGGCCTCACCCTCGAACCAATGGGCGCGAGCCGCCATGATGATGGTGTTGGCTTCGTCCTCGGTCATACCGTCACGACCGAGGATCTCGATCAGCTCGTCACTGGCAAGGTCACCCAGATCGTCCAGGGTCTTGACACCCTTTTCACCCAGCTTGACCAGCATGATCGGAGCCAGACCCTCGATGGCGGTCAGTTCGTCGGTGACGCCAAGATCCTTGCGCATCTTGTCGTAGCGTTCGTCCTGCTCCGCCAGGAAGCCACGGGCACGGCCCTGCAACTCATCGGCCACGGTCTCGTCAAAGCCTTCGATATCGGCAATGTCTTCCAGCGGGACGTAAGCCACTTCCTCGACCGAGGAGAAGCCTTCGGTCACCAGCAGATGGGCGATGACATCGTCAACGTCCAGGGCCTGAATGAACATATTGGAGCGCGAGCGGAATTCCTCGGTCCGACGTTCGGATTCCTCGGCCTCGGTCAGAATGTCGATATTCCACTGGGTCAGCTGGCTGGCCAGACGCACATTCTGGCCACGACGGCCGATGGCGAGGCTCAGTTGATCGTCGGGAACCACCACTTCGATGCGACCGGCTTCCTCGTCCATCACCACCTTGGTGACTTCGGCGGGAGCCAGAGCATTCACCACGAATGTGGCGATATCGGGCGACCATTGAATGATGTCGATCTTCTCGCCCTGCAACTCGGCCACCACCGCTTGGACGCGCGATCCGCGCATGCCGACGCAAGCGCCGACCGGGTCGATGGAGGAATCATGGGACAGGACGGCGATCTTGGCGCGCGAGCCCGGATCACGGGCCACGGCCTTGATCTCGATGATGCCGTCATAGATTTCCGGCACTTCTTGGGCAAACAGCTTGGCCATGAACACAGTGTTGGTGCGCGACAGGAAAATCTGCGGCCCACGGGGCTCTTGGCGAACGTCATAGATATAGGCGCGGACGCGATCACCGGTGCGGAAGGTCTCGCGCGGGATCAGCTCGTCACGACGGAGCAGGCCTTCGGCCCGGCCCAGGTCGATGATGACATTGCCGAATTCAACACGCTTGACCAGACCATTGCTGATCTCGCCGATGCGATCCTTATATTCGTTGAACTGGCGCTGACGCTCGGCGTCACGCACCTTTTGAACGATGACCTGCTTGGCGGTCTGCGCGGCGATGCGGCCGAAATCAATAGGCGGCAGCGGATCGACGATGAACTCGCCCACCTGAATGTTCGGGTTCTTCTTCAGAACCTGCTTCAGAGTCTTCTGGGTCGCCTCGTTTTCGATTTCCTCGACCACTTCGATATAGCGGGCCAGCTGAATTTCGCCGGTCTTGCGATCGATATGGGCGCGAATATCATGCTCGTGGCCATACTTGGAGCGGCCAGCCTTTTGAATGGCTTGCTCCATGGCTTCAAGAACTTCGTCGCGGTCGATGCCTTTGTCGCGAGCGACGGCGTCGGCCACCTGAAGGAGTTCGGGGCGGGGAAGTGCGGCGATCCGGTCCATGGTCATCGTACTCGTGGTCCTCAGTCTTCTTTTTGGTCCGCGACGGTCGCGGCGATCAGCTCGTCGGAGAGCACCAGCTTGGCACCCCTGACATCCGCCATGGGAATGGTTACAGTTTCGCCAGTCTCGACGGTAAGGCGCAAATTACCCTCCTCGTCCAAACCAAGCAACTTACCCCTGAACCGCTTGCGTCCTTCGATCGGCGTGCTGGATTCCAGCTTTGCCTCGAAGCCTGCCCATCGCTCGAAATCCTTGGCCCGGGTCAGCGGCCGGTCGATGCCAGGAGAACTGACTTCGAGCGTATAGGCCGCCGCAATCGGGTCGTCGACGTCAAGCAGGGCAGAGACCGAGCGGCTGATGTCGGCGCAGTCTTCCACCGTCATCATCACACCGTCTTTTCGATCAGCCATGACCTGGAGCGTAAGCCGTTGCTTACCTTGCAACTGCACTCGCACCAACTCGTAGCCCATGGCGTCGAGAGACGGCGCTATCAGGGCCTCCAGTCGATTTTGAAGATCCATACCCTGTCGCCTGTGACCTTCTGGTCCCTAAAAAACAAAAAAAGTGGGCCGATGGCCCACCCTCACAATCCCGTCAAGCGGGCACGTAAGAATGTGTCTAGGCGTCACTATAGCCAAAACGCGTTCAGAGGCAAGATGCTTATTGCAGAGCGCTATCGCTTAAGGATCTTTGGAACCGAGTTCAGCCGCAGCCGGAAGGCGTCGGGCATGCCCGAGCCCAGCAGTGGACGCAGATACATGCGGAAGGCATCGGTCACATCCGTTCCTGATTCAGCGATGAAGTGGTCTTCCATCACGCGGGTCTTTCCGGCCACCATGTCCAGCGGTAACAGCTTGTAATCCACGGAATAAAAGCCGGTGCGTTGAATGGTGACCGATCCATCCACGGTCCCCCACATGGCGTATTGCACCGCTTTTTCACCCACTTCGCGGGCTTCGCGCTGGTCCACGTCCGAGACGCAGCCGATGAAGGAGCGCTGGAGATAGCCGAATGTGTCGCCACGAACCCGCTTGATTCCGAGCTTGGACTTAACCTCCTCGCACAGCAGGTCGGCCAGCGCCCCGGTTCCAGAGAGCTGGATATTGCCGTGAGCGTCTTTTTCCACATCCTTGGCCAGCTTGGTGATGATGGGGGCGCCATTCTCGTCGTGGATGCCCTCCGAGACCGCGACCACGCAGCGGCCATGCTTTTCATAGCAGGCCTTCACATCGCCCAGGAACGAGTCCACCGAGAAATTGCGCTCGGGGATATAGATAAGGTGAGGTCCGTCATCGGGAAATTTCTTGCCCAGCGCCGAGGCTGCGGTCAGAAACCCGGCATGACGCCCCATGACCACCGCGATATAGACGCCTTTCAGCGCCGAATTATCCAGATTGGCCCCCATGAAGGACTGAGCCACGAAGCGCGCCGCCGAGGGGAAGCCTGGCGTGTGATCATTCAAGACCAGATCGTTGTCGATGGTCTTGGGGATATGGATGCAGCGGAGGGGGTAGCCAGCCTTATGCGCCTCTTCCGAGACGATGCGCACCGTGTCCGAGGAATCGTTGCCGCCGATATAGAAAAAATAGGCGATGCCGTGAGCTTGGAGGACCTTGAAGACTTCCTGGCAGTATTTCAGGTCGGGCTTGTCTCGGGTCGAGCCCAGTGCCGAGGAGGGGGTCTGGGCGACCGCTTCCAGATTGTGGCTGGTCTCTTGCGTGAGATCGAGGAATTCCTCGTTGATGATGCCGCGCACCCCGTGATGAGCGCCATAGACCAAGTCCACATTGCGGAACTTCCGCGATTCCAGAACCGCGCCGACCATGGACTGATTGATGACCGCCGTGGGGCCGCCACCTTGGGCCACCAGGACCTTGCCGTGCAGCATCGCGCTTCTCCCTCTTTGGCATCTCATTCTTGCTTGCGATCAAGATAGCTTGGTCTGGAACTCTCTGCCAGAGGTGGAGGGGGTTTTAGGTCTCCTGAGTAGGCACCATATGGGAAACGACCCCACCGAACGGGGCGTTGATGAGGAGGTTTGATTGCCCCACCCGCCATTGCGTGTTTTCGACAGTCCATGCAAATCCGTCTGCCGGATTGATGACCGCGTGGGATGGTGTATCGGCTGCAAACGAACCAGGGCGGAAATCAAGGCATGGTCCACGGCGACGGATGAGCAGAAGAACGTCATTATTAAAGCCATCACCAAGAGATGCGGCGACATCAGTGGGGATAATCGCGCCACGGCGCATGTCACAAAACTGTAACAGTCTTGATCTGCCGCAACCAATACCAATGGAATTATTATTTGCATATGCAATATACGTTTTCATGTTCACTGGTCATTTACCATATGTTACGAAATGCGGCGATACCGGCTTGTATGTTTGGTGGAGTGATAGATGGGCGCTTTTATGTCGCGATTCTCGCTTAAGGTTCAGATTGGCTCCATCGTCGCTTTGGCTGGATTCATTTTGGCCGGTCTGCTGATTATTCAGGGCATCGGCGGCAGCGCCGTTGATGCGGCTTCCCGCGTGGCCGACCGGGAAAGCACCATCGGTGAACAGGCGCTAAACCTGGATCTGGCGCTGTTGGATGGGCGGCGGCGGGAAAAGGACTTCTTGCTGCGCAAGGATGCCAAATATATCGCCGAGCACGCTCAATCGGCCCAAGCCGCCCTTACGGCCATGATGGCAATGACCGCCGCCATGGCGCCCGCCGACTCTCGACGGGATCAAGTCGAGGCTGTTCGGAAGGGTATCTCTGTTTATACGGAGGCCTTCCGTCGTGTGGCCGAAGAACAGACTCGGGTCGGCCTTTCCGAAAAAGACGGGCTGATGGGCGCGTTGCGCGGTTCGGTCCACGAGGTCGAAACCATCTTGAAATCCCATGACGAGCTGCGTCTGGCCGTGCTGATGCTGATGATGCGCCGACACGAGAAGGATTTCCTGGCTCGACTCGACCCTAAGTATATAGATGACCTGGATAAGCGAGTGGGCGAGTTCGAAAAGGCGATCCACGGATCCAATATTCCCACAGAGGCGCAGCCCGCCATTTTAGAACGGATGAGTGCTTATCAGCGTGACTTCAAGTCGGCCGCCACGGCAAGTCTGGCGGTCGCCACCAGCACCAAAGCTCTAAGCGATGCCTATGCAGCCATACAGCCGAATGTTGCCGCCCTGATCGCGACCGCCAAAGCTGATATGACGACGGCTCGAATGGAAGCGGCCCGGATTGATCATCTGGCCGGGCGGGTATCCCTGTTTCTGACATTGCTGGGCTTTGCCGCCATGGTGATCATCGGGATTATTGTTGCCCGCTCCATCTACCACCCCATCAATGCCATGACCGCTTTGATGGCGGCTTTGGCCAAGGGCGATCTGAGCGTCACCATTCCTGAACAGGGCCGCCGGGATGAAGTGGGCGCCATGGCCCGGTCGGTGCTGGTGTTCAAGCAGCAACTGATCGAGGCCGAGCGCTTGCGCGCCGCGCAAGAGCAAGACCGGGTCCGGGCCGAGCGCGAAAAAATCTCGGCTCTTCAGTCCATGGCGGAAACGGTGGAGGGGGAAACCCGCAAAGCCGTTGACCAGATTGCGGAATTGGCCCGCCGCATGTCCGAGAATGCCGCCGGTATGGTTCACTCTGTCGGGGCGGTCGGACAAAATAGCCAAAGCGTCGCCGCCGCCGCCGCCCAGGCCTTGGCCAATGCCCAGGCTGTCGCTGCGGCAGCCGAGGAGTTGTCCGCCTCCATCCGCGAGATCGCGAGTCAGGTCGGCACCGCGTCACGGGTCACCAGCGTGGCGGCGGGATCGTCGGAACATGCGCGCAAGACCATCGCCCAGCTTTCGGATGCGGTCAGCCGGATTGGCGAGGTGGCGGGGCTGATTAACGATATCGCGTCACAGACCAATCTTCTGGCGCTCAACGCCACCATCGAGGCCGCTCGGGCGGGAGAGGCGGGCAAGGGCTTTGCCGTGGTCGCCAACGAGGTCAAGACCCTGGCCAACCAGACCGCCAAGGCCACCGAGGACATCACGCGTCAGATCGGCGAGATCCAGCTGTCCACCGATGAAGCGGTCAAGGCCGTGGCGGAAATCAGCGATGCCATGATTAATGTGCAAGCGGTTTCCGGCGCGGTTGCGGCGGCCATCGAGGAACAAGGAGCCGCCACCGCCGAAATCGCCCGGAATGTGGGGCAGACATCGGATGCCGCCCAGGAAGTCGCCGAGCGGATCGCCCAAGTCTCCGAGGAGGCTGACTCCACCGGACAGCGGGCGGGCGCGGTGGGGGAAATTGCGTCCGAGGTCGCCTCGGGCATCCATCACCTGCGCGAGCTTCTGGTCCGGGTGGTGCGCACCGCCACGACCGAGGTCAATCGTCGCCGTTATCCCCGCTACGAGGTTCAGCGGGACTGCAGCATCTTGATTGATGGGCAAACCCTCTCGGCGCGGCTGGTGGACTGCTCCGAGGGCGGCTTTAGCGCCGAAGGGGACTTGTCGCGCCTGAGCGATGGCAAGGCGGTGGAGATCGCCATCCAAGGCGTTTCCTCTCATCTCCATGCGGTTGTCCGCTCCATGCAGTCAGATCGCCTCCATGCCCAGTTCGATGTGGACGAGGCCAAGAGTCCGTCCTGGCGGCGGGATTTCGCCGCCCTGATCGCGGGGGCTCGGATGCTGGCGGCGTAACGGCGTGACAAAGGCGTTGACTCTCTGTTGCGCCTGAGTATAGTTCGGCCCTCTCGCGCGGGGGTTACTCCTTGCGCGTCACTAATTCTTTTGCTCAGGTAGAATCGTCATGTTCGCA
>JAYTWE010000649.1:0-7515 GCA_043744055.1 Magnetospirillum sp. | reverse complement strand
GTCATGATCGACGGCAAGATGCAAGATGACGCAACCTGGAAACAAGCCAAGGTCATGGTGGATCTGGCTAAGGCGGTCGCCGCCAAGGACCCGGCAATGGCTAAGGCTTACGGCTGGTGATGAGCGGGCCGGATACCCGCGCTCCGTGAACGTAGTATTGGAGCGCGGGCGTCACGCCCGCTTCTACCCCGTCGTCAAAACAATCTTACCGGTGACAGTGCGGCTTTTGAGCATTTCGATGGCCGAGGCCGCATCGGCTAGATCCATGACCTTCGAGACATGGGGATGCAGCTTGCCCGCCGCCCACCACGCCAGAGCCTCTTGCATGGAATCCCGGACCATGGCGGGGTTCAGCTTGCGATAAGCCCCCCAGTAATATCCGATCACCGTAACGTTCTTCACCAACAAGATATTGGCCGGAATCTGCGGAACCGTACCGCTGGCGAAACCAATAATCAGAATACGGCCATCGGCGGCGATCGAGCGTAATGAAGCGTCGAACACCGCGCCCCCCACCGGATCATAGATCACATCGGCGCCACGGCCATGGGTCAACGCCTTCACCCGTTCCCGGATATCCTCGGCCTTATAGTCGATGCCGTGATCGGCACCATGATCCAACGCCACCTTGACCTTATCCGATCCGCCAGCGGTGCCGATTACGATCGCCCCCAGCGCTTTACCCACTTCGACGGCAGTCAGCCCGACTCCCCCGGCCGCACCATGCACGACCAGGGTCTCGCCCGCTTTCAGCCCAGCCTTCTTCAGCCCCAGATGAGAGGTGCCGTACGCCACCGGAAAACCAGCTGCGGTGATGAAGTCCAAGGTTTCCGGCAGAACATGAACATCCGTCCAGTCCACCACCGCTTCCTCGGCGAAAGCGCCGCCCGTCACCGTCGCCATCACCCGATCACCCGGCTTGCACGATGTGACGCCCGTGGCCACCTCGACCACGACGCCTGATAGTTCCATTCCCGGAACGAAAGGTGGCTCCATCTTTTCTTGGTACTTGCCACCGGTAATCAGCGAGTCGGCGAAATTGACGCCCGCCGCATGAACCTTGATGCGCACTCCACCAGGGATCATGACGGGCGACGAAAATTCAGTCACGACCAGGGGCTGGCCGAACGCGGGACAGACAACGGCTTTCATGGGAGGCTCACTCTTAAGCTTAAATCGTCGGATGCCCTGGGGCCTGTTTCTGCCATTGCCAAGACTGTTTGAGCATGGTGAACAACACGATCTCGGTCATCTGAGTCCGGCTCATTCCCGCCGCCAACTGACTCCGGGCATGGTTGACCAGCTCGCGCGGGGCCTTAGGCGAGGATAACAGATTGGTCACCAGTTCCTTGCGCACCAGCGGCGGGTATTTAACAATCTCACCGAACAGCGAAGCCTTGACCATGAGCGGGATATGCTCGGATACGAACATCCGGTCCACACACATGGAGTAGATGCCGAAATCCAGCTTTCCCGCCACGGCACGGGTGAATTCCAAGAATTCGTCGAGAAAGCCGCTCTCTGAAATCTTCTTGGCGATCAACAGCTTGATGATGTCGAGGAAGGCACGGTACCGCGCCCGCGCCGGGCCGATGGTGCCACCCAGTTCCGCCGCCAGTTCCCGAATCTGGGAATCGCGGAAATTAGCGGCGATCAGCGCCTCGGCGGATTCCCGCACCGATTCATCAAAAGCAGTTTCCTCGATCAGCTGAAACAGCCGTTCGTATTTCTGACGATCGCGCGGTTTGACCTTACTGGCGGCCACCGATAGCGGAATGATGGCGGCACGGGCGACCTGACCGTCACGAGCAACGATGGCAGCCATGGAAACGGCGGCAAAATCGACAATGCTTCCGTCCAGCAGATCATCCGTAATGATGAGCCGTTCACCGGGTGCCAGACTGAGATTGGTATTGAGTGCCCCACACTCCATGAAATGAGCCGCCAGATCAAGAGATCCGGGCGAGCGAGGCGGCACATCAGAGGCGTATTTAGTAGCCATAACCGCATTCAGCCACAAGACAGTGGCGCGAGCAAGGGTATTGAAAAAGCAGGGCAATCAGGTGAAGGAGAATGTTCCTTCGTATGTCTCGTCATCCCCACGAAAGTGGGGATCCATGGTGGGGACAAAAGAGAGGTCAGGCCCAAAAACACAGTGGCGGACACATGGATTCCCGCTTTCGCGGGAATGACGGCCTTGTTTGTGGGACGTCTCTCCTTCACCCGATTGCCCTGCCCTGAAAAGCATTCTCTTTTGTCGACCCGATGGGGGTGGTATCATCATCCGTCTATTTTAAGCTGGAACAGTTCGGTCATGGTTGATACATCGCGTGGCATAGGATCCGCCGGTCAGGGCGCAGGCATTTCGGGAGTCCGCGAGACCGTTGGCCGTGACACTCGGACGTCGCGCGGCGTCTTCCCCGCATCAAGCGGAACACAGGGGGCAACCCCCAACGGCCCCCGTGGCCGACGCATGCTGTCTCCCGATACACCGATGGAAAATCTGGACCGCTTCGCCCCGCGCGGTACCTATCTGGATATTCTGGCCTAAAGAACCCCATATTCTGGCTTAAAGAACGCCGGTCAGCTCTGCTGCTGGAAGTTCTTTTCCACATCGCGAATCAGATCGATGCCCTGAATCATCTCGGTCATCATGAAGTCGGCTCGCTTGATGGGGCCGCCCGACTGAGGCCGCGGGAACATCTTGGCGAACGCGCTCATCTTCACCGTCAAGCCGCACAAGGCGGAGCCGATGGTGACGTGATAGCGTTCGATCATCCCCTTGACCGCGCGGAACTCTTCCGGGGTGATGTTTTCCCACATCTCGCGCGTGCGCTTGTCGAACACCTCCAGCCGACCGGAAATGGCCGCGCTGATGGAGTTAATGACTTCCTCGATCATATCGCAGGACTTCATCAGATTGTGGTTCTGCTTCAGCTGGAAATGGCTGCGGATAGGTCCCATGGATTGAACGCAGGCGGTGAAATAAGGCTCCAGCCGATCCAAGCAATGGCGGAAATAGCTGAGTGACATGAAGGTGTCGCCGTAATCTTCCAAGAAGCGCGGCACGTCGAAGATATCAATTCCCAGGTTTTCCGCCATGGTTTCCAGGCGCTGACGCGCTTTCTTGATATCGGGGTCGCGAAACAGCTTCATCAGGTCGTCATAGGTATCGACCTTCACGTCCTCGCCGGAATAGATCATCTTCATCAGCGGTCGCGTGAACATAATCATGTAGCGCGTCAGCTCGGCCGCCTTTTCCGGCGACAGCTTCAAGGCGGCATAGTCATTCACGGGAATTCCGTGTTCCCGCAAACTGACCCGCAACGAGAAAACATCATAGCTGGGCAGCAGGGCGAGACGGCGCAGAATGCCGAGATCAGGATGAACCTGATCCGCTGGCCAGCCGAACATGGCGGGCAGAGCTTCCACTTCCACCTGACCCGAACCGGTCTGGGCATCAGCGAAAATCTCCACCGCGCTGCGCAGACGCACGTTCTTAATCAGCTTCGCGGCCTGCAAGGCCGGAGTCTGCAACGGAATGATCGACAGCGGCAGGACGAACATGGAATCCATGTCGCTGTCATTAATTGGCTTCAGCCCATCATCGTCCGACATTCAGACGGTAATCCCCCAAATCGGAAAGCACCACATTCTGCCTTCTTTATCGCCGATCGCAATGAATAAGATGTAAATATCGGCGACCTGATCCATCGGTAGGCTCCACTTATATGCGGAATTATTGATATAGATGCGCTATGTTACTCGCGGCCATCAAGCGGCCCAATCAAAATACCCAGGGGAGGGCATAGTGAATTCGATCCGTCATCGGTTGCGCCGTTACGCACAGATCACATCTATCGCTCTCGCCATGGCGGCGGCGGCGGGTAGCACCCTCGCCCAAGACATCCGCTTTTTCCAGATCGGCACCGGCCCGACCGGTGAAACCCGCTTTGCCTTCGGCGGGTTGATCGCCAATACCATCAGCAATCCACCGGGATCGCGAGAATGTGATAAGGGCGGATCTTGTGGCGTTCCCGGCATGATCGCGGTCGCGAAATCCACCGGCGGCTCCATCGCCAATATCGAGGCCATCGGCGCCAAACGCCTGGATGCCGCCTTGGTCCAAGCCGACATCGCTTATTGGGCCTATCACGGTACCGGCATTTATAAGGGTAAGGGAGCCGTCCAAAATCTGCGGGCTATCGCCATGCTTTACCCGGAAAGTCTGCATCTGATCGCCCGCAAGGATGCCAAGATCGCCTCCATTCGCGATCTGAAGGGCAAGCGCGTCTCTTTCGGCGAAAAGGATTCAGCCGAAATGGTTCATGGACGGCTGTTGCTGGGAGCCTTCGGCATGACCGAAGCTCACGTGAAGCTAGCCGCCATGAAGCCCGGCTTCGCCGCCGACGCCCTGGCGGCAGGAACTCTGGACGCAATGCTGGTGGTTGACGGCTATCCCGTCCCTATTCTGGCCGAGCTGGCCCAGCGTGCCGATCTGGTCTTAGTGCCCATCAGTGGTCCCGAGATCGAAAAGCTGAAGGCGCAAACCCCCTTCTTCTCCGCCTCGACCATTCCCGCCGACACCTATAAAGGCGTGAGTATGGATGTGAAAACCTTGGATGTGGGGGTTGTCCTGGTCACCGGAGCCGCCCAGCCCGACGAGCTGATCTATGGGGTGACGCGGGCGTTGTGGCATCCCAGCACTCAAAAGCTGCTGACCGAAAGCCATCCGAGAGGCAAGCTGATCCACCTGTCCGCCACCGAGCTGGAACGGATGGGAATCCAGCTGCACGGCGGGGCCTCGGCTTATTACTTCGATGCCGGGATTATCAAGTAGGTTTTATAAAATCTCCAGCACACTTTCCGGCGGACGGCCCAAGGCAGCCTTGTCACCCTTGACCACGATGGGGCGTTCGATGGCGATGGGATGAGCCACCAATGCCCGGATCAAAGCCGCATCATCCAGACCGACCAGATCGATACCGGCCTCGGACGCTTCCTTCTTGCGGGTGATATCCGCCGGACGCATGCCCAACAGCGACAAAATCCGGGTCAGCTCGGCGACGCTGGGCGGCTCTTTCAGATATTCCACCACTTTGGGCGTGATACCCTTGTCCTCAATCAGCCTCAAGGTGTCGCGGGATTTGCCGCAACGGGGATTGTGGTAGATGGTAACGCTGTCCGACATGCCGCAATCCTTGATTTCAGTAAATCCGGCGACCATGGTATGCCCGACTCATCACCTCCAGGCGAACCATGACCCTGTTTTCCACCTATAGCCCGTTGAGGCGGTTGCTCGCCAGCCTGATCTTGACTCTGGCCCTGCTGGGGCCAGCCCTGGCGGCCGAACCCGTTTCAGCACCGGCGGGAGAGGATTTGACCCGGCTGGTCTCCAACCTGGAAGATCCAAAGGCCCGTGACCAGCTGATTTCACAGTTGAAGGCCCTGATCGCTGCCGAACAGGCAACAAAGGCCCCGGCAGAGATTTCCATCTTAAACCGCCTGTCGGAAAAGGCCGGAGACCTGCGCATCGGCCTCGCCACTTTGGTGATCGCGGCAGTGGCGGTGGCCCTGGCGAAGATCCTGCATCGGCTGGTGGATCGCGGGCTGGCCTCGGGCACTCCCGATGGCCGCGCCAACCGCTATCTGCCGCTGCTGCATCGGGTCTTGCGAACCATGATCGGGATGATCGCGCTTTTGGCGCTGGCCCAGTTGTGGGGCTTCGATCCCATGTCCCTGGTCAGCTCCGACCTTGGGCGTGACGTGGCATCCTCCCTGGTCCATATGGCGGTGGTCCTGGTGGCGGCCTTGGTGGTCTGGCATCTGCTGCACGGAGCCATCGAGCGCTATCTGACCGCCACCGACACCGATGGCAATCCACGACAGCGATCAGGCCGCGCCCGCACCTTGCTTCCTCTGGCCCGCAATGCCGTCTTTGTGATGATGGTGGTGATGGTGACCTTGATCTTGCTGTCCGAGCTTGGCGTCAACATCGCTCCGCTGCTGGCCGGCGCCGGTGTTCTTGGCATCGCCATCGGCTTCGGCTCGCAAAAGCTGGTGCAAGACATCATCACCGGTATTTTCATTTTATTCGAAGACACCATCGCCGTGGGCGATACGGTGAAGCTGGGCGAGCATGCCGGGACGGTGGAGGCCATTTCCATCCGCGCCATCCGGCTGCGCGATGCCAATGGCAGCCTTCATACCGTCCCGTTCAGCGCGGTAACCACCGTGGTCAACGCCACCAAGGGCTTCAACTACGCCGTCTTCGACATCGGCATCGCCTATGCCCAAGACACCGATCAAGTGGCGGCGCTCATGGTCGAGTTGGGAGCGGAACTGCAAGCCGATCCCAAATGGGGCGTCTATATGGCCGAAGCGCTGGAGGTCCAAGGCGTCGAGCGCTTCGATGCCTCGTCGGTCATCATGCGCGCCAGGGTCAAGACCACGCCGGGCGACCGCAATGCCCTGATCCGCGAATTCAATCGCCGCATCAAGCAACGCTTCGACGCCGCTGGGATCGAGATGCCCTTTCCCCAGCTGCAAGTCTGGATGGCCAAGGCCTCAGAGCTGAAGTAATTGTTCCAGCGCTTCGATGCTGTCGGCTTCGACCACGGCGCGGCAGATTTCCCAGGAGAAACCCGCCCGCCCCAGTGCGGCCAGGTCCTTCATGCGGGTGTCAGTGCGTTTTTCCGCCGGGCGATACGGCCCCAGCCGACGGCGGCGGGCCAAGGCCATGGCGGCAACCAGATCAGGAACCGGCGTTTCTTCCGCCAGAGCCGTCAAAGCTGCTTCGGACGTCTCGGATTCGACGCCTTTGGCGGACAAGGTGGCGCGGATGACCCGAAGCGAGCCGCCCCGCCGATGCAGGGCGCGAGCCTTGGTCTCGGCATAGGCCTCATCATCCAGATAGCCCAGCCGAGTCAGTTTCGCCAAGACTTCATCCACCAGAACAGCGGCCTCGGCCTTGTCGCCACCGTGATGGAGCAAGGAGCGATCCACCTTGCGCATGAGGACCCGTCGGAGGTTGGCTCTGGACGAAGAGAAGCGTTCGAGATAATGCAACGAGGCATTCTCTATATAAGATGCGGTAATCTTGGGCGGCGGACGCCGTTCAGGCCGAGTGGTCATGGAAGAGATATAGCATGAGAAACGACGCCGATCCTCTGCCGCCCATCCCTCGCAGCTATGGCGCTGTCAACTGGCTGGGAGCCTGGACCTTGTTCATGAAGGAGGTCCGGCGCTTCCTCAAGGTCTATTTCCAGACCATCTTGGCGCCGGTGGTGACCACCTTGCTGTTCCTGGCGGTGTTCGCCCTGGCGCTGGGCCGGGTCGCCGCCGAGGTCAAGGGCGTGCCCTTCGTCGAGTTCCTGGCCCCCGGCCTGATCATGATGGCCATGGTCCAAAACGCCTTCGCCAATACCTCATCCTCACTGATCATCGCCAAGGTCCAGGGCAATATCGTCGACATGCTGATGCCGCCGCTGTCGGGCACCGAGATGACTCTGGCGG
>JAYTWE010000648.1:0-4701 GCA_043744055.1 Magnetospirillum sp. | reverse complement strand
ATATTGAGCACCACATTGGCGGTCTTGCGCCCGACGCCGGGCAGGGCTTCCAGCGCCTCGCGGTCATGGGGAACCTGTCCCCCATGCTTGTCCAGCAAGATCGCCGACAGCGCGATAACGTTCTTGGCCTTAGTCTTGTACAAGCCGATGGTGCGAATGGCCTGGGCCAACCGCTCCTCGCCCAAATCCACCATGGCAGCCGGAGTGTTCACCGTGGCGAACAACGGCCCGGTGGCCTTGTTGACACCCATATCGGTGGCCTGAGCCGAAAGGACCACCGCCACCAGTAATGTATAAGCGTCCGAGTATTGCAGATCGCTTTTGGGCTCGGGATTGACGGCGGCGAGGCGGGCGTAAAACGCCTCGATCTGCTTGGGAGTCACGCTAACACCCGCAACGCCTCGGCATGAAGGCGGGCATCACCGGCAGCGCAGACCTTGCCATCGGAAGTGATGGTCAGCGGCGCCCCCGACCAGTCGGTCATGATACCGCCCGCCCCTTGAATCACCGGGGCCAGAGCGGCGAAGTCATAAGACTTCAACCCCGCCTCCACCACCAGATCGACAAAGCCCGACGCCACCAAGGCATAGGCATAGCAATCGCAGCCGTAACGCGACCGCTTGACCTGGGCGGCGATCCGGTCCCAGGCCGGACGGGTCTGGGCGCAAAACAGTTCCGGCGCGGTGGTATAGGCATAGGCATGGGCCAAATCGGGACAGGCCCGCACATTGACCTTCACGCCATTCAAAGTCGTCGACCGCCCGGCAACACCCAACCAGCGTTCCGAGGTAAAGGCTTGGTCAATGATGCCCAGAACCGGAACCCCCCGATGCGCCAAGGCGATCAAGGTGCCAAAGCTGGGCTTCCCGGTGATGAAGGCGGCGGTGCCGTCGATGGGGTCCAGCACCCAGACCCATTCCGCCTCGCAATTGGTGCGGCCATGTTCCTCGCCCAGAATGCCGTGACCAGGAACCTCGGCGGCCAGAATCGCCCGCATGGCGGCTTCCACCTCACGATCGGCGATGGTAACCGGACTATCATCGGCTTTGTCATCCACCGCCACCGGGGTGCGGAAATACTTACGCACCACCGGTCGGGCGGCATCGGCCAGACGTTCGGCCAGGGTCACGAATTCAGCAGGAACAACGGTCATGAGGCTTGGTCTCGGCTAGGGCGCGGGTACCAAGAGTGTGGCGCGAAACGCGACGGCTGGATAGCCCTCCTGATGTCCGCCTTTCGCCTCACCCTGCTCCCAGCGCCTTCGCCAGCGCATAGACCTGATCGCGGACTTTCGGATCGGCAATCCGGTAATAGGCACGGACAAGCTCCAACGTCTCCCGCCGCGCCAACGGGCTGGCTTCCGGGCCATCTTGCATGGGCGGCACCTCGCCCTTGATGATTGCGGCAGGGGATGAGGATTGAGAGGCTTCCGACAAATCCTCGAAGAAGTAGCCTGCCGGAATGTTCAAGGCGCGGGTCAGGTCGAACAGGCGCGACGCACTGACGCGGTTGGCGCCACGCTCGTATTTCTGGACCTGTTGGAATGTCATCCCGATGGCACGCCCCAAGGACTCTTGGCTCATGCCCAGAAGGGTCCGGCGAAGGCGAATCCGGGCACCCACATGAACGTCGATGGGATTGGCACTGCCATCCGCCAACCGCCCCCGATGGGAGCGGGACTTGGACTCTTCAGCGGCACTTGAGAGGAAGGGTTTCATGGAATCCGTCGGTAACATCGAGGCCATCATCAATATCCTTCGGCTAGGTTGCGT
This sequence comes from Magnetospirillum sp., assembly GCA_043744055.1. GTDB lineage: Bacteria > Pseudomonadota > Alphaproteobacteria > Rhodospirillales > Magnetospirillaceae > Phaeospirillum. The sequence goes on along the minus strand of JAYTWE010000648.1, from coordinate 2,929 downwards.
GCATTACCTAGGTATGTGTTACGGAGGCGGGGCCGAATCAAGACCCTTTTGGCGAGAAAATTGGAATCATAACAAACCGCACCCAGGGCATAAGCTAAACCCCAGCATTGGCCGCAGGGCTCCGAATCTAGATTTCGAATTGGTTAATTTCATCGTCTTGGCCGGGCTTGTCCCGGCCATCCACGCCCTTCCGTCTGACAAAATGCTGGTGGAACGGCGTGGGTACGCGGGACAAGCCCGCGCATGACGGCTCTTGATGGTTGGCGCAGCACTCATAATGACTCGGGCCGTGCCGCCATCAAATTTTTATTAACCTGAGTTCGGAGCCCCGCCATTGGCCGGAACGGCCTTGCATGCTATGGTCCCGGCCCATATGAGCGCCATTCAGGTCAGGCCATTGAGCAAGCAAAAGATTTCTCTCGATCACTCCACCCTTGTCCTGGTCCGCCGTCTGATGAGGGAAGGCATGCGGCCTTACCTGGGCAAGGTTGTCTTGGCGGTCATCTGCATGGTGGTGGGGGCGGCGGCCAATGCTGGCTATGCCTTACTGATGGACCCTGTGGTCAACAAGATCTTCACCGAGCGTCAATCGGACTTCCTGTGGCCGTTGGGCCTGGCGGTGCTGGCCACCTTCGCCTTGAAGGCCGTCTGCAATTATGGCGAGGCGGTCTATCTGTCCAAAGTGGGTCTGCGGGTCATCGCCGATATGCAGTCGCGGCTGTTTGCCCATCTGATGCGGCTGGATGTGGCCTATTTCCAAGCCAATTCCACCGGGCGCATCCTGTCACGCCTGACCAACGACATTTCCCAGATGCGCTTTGCCGTGTCCGACGCCCTGACCGGGGCGGGCAAGGATGCCTCGTCCCTGATCTTCCTGGTGGGCGCCATGTTCTATCAGGACTGGCGGCTGTCGGCCTGGACCTTCTTTGTGTTTCCCATCGCCATCCTGCCCATCGCCAAGCTGGGCCGCCGCATGCGCAAGGTCACGGCCTTGGTCGAAATGCTCCAGGATCTGACGTATAAGGCGGCCCGCGTGCGCTCGGCCTCGTCGCCCATCATGGAATTGCTGGGCGGCATCGCCATCACCGTGGTGATCTTGTATGGCGGTTCTCGCGTGATCGACGGCCAGACCACGCCGGGTGCCTTCTTCTCCTTCATCACCGCCCTGATGCTGGCCTATCGGCCGCTGAAGTCGCTGGCCTCGCTCAACACCAATCTGCAAGCTGGCCTGGCGGCGGCGGCGCGCACCTTCTCGGTGCTGGATGCGCCCCCCACCATTCAAGACCGCGCCGGAGCCACGGATCTGGTGGTGCTGGAAGGCAATGTCCGCTTCGAGGACGTCTTCTTCACCTATGACGGCACCAAATCCGTGCTGGACGGTATCAATCTGACAGTGCCGGGCGGTAAGACGGTGGCCCTGGTGGGGCCGTCAGGAGCCGGGAAATCCACCGTGCTGAACCTGCTGCCCCGCTTCTTCGACGTCACCAGCGGGCAGGTTATGGTGGACGGTCAGGATATCCGCTCCGTCACCATGGCCAGCCTCCGGGCCAAGATCGCCCTGGTCAGCCAGGAAATCACTCTGTTCGACGACACCATCCGCGCCAATATCGCCTATGGCCGCTTTGGCGCTGCCGATGAAGAGATCGAGGCGGCGGCCCGTTCGGCGGCGGCTCACGACTTCATCATCGGTCTGCCCCAAGGCTATGACACCGTGGTGGGCGAACGCGGCCTGAATCTATCGGGCGGCCAGCGCCAGCGTCTGGCCATCGCGCGGGCCATGCTGAAGAACGCCCCCATCTTGCTGCTGGACGAAGCCACCAGCGCCTTGGACACCGAGTCCGAACGCCAGGTCCAGACTGCCCTGGAAACCCTGATGAAGGGCCGCACCACCATCGTCATCGCCCACCGCTTGTCCACCGTGGTCAATGCCGATTTGATCCATGTGATGGATCGCGGCCAGGTGATCGAATCCGGCGATCACGCCACCTTGTTGGCGCAAGACGGCATCTATGCCCGGCTTTACTCCATGCAGTTCGCCGCCGATCCCGCCGCCGCTCTTGGACGCTAGCCATGGGGCTAGCCAAGCGCATCGGTAAGAGCGAGGGGTTTCGAGGTCTGCTGTGCTGGCTGGGCTCGCTGTATATCCGCTTTGTCCATGTCACCGGACGCTGGCGGGTGGTCAACGGCGAACTTGCCGAGCGCCTGTGGGACGAAGACAAGCCCTTCATTCTGGCGTTCTGGCATGGCCGCATCCTGATGATGCCCAAAAGTTGGCGGTCCTCGGTGCCCATCCACATGCTCATCAGCCAACATCGCGACGGCCAGCTGATCGCCCGCACCGTATCTCATTTCGGCATCGAGACCGTGGCGGGCTCCACCACCAGAGGCGGCAGCGCCGCCCTTCGCGCCATGCTGAAATTCCTGAAATCCGGGCGTTGCGTCGGCATCACCCCCGACGGCCCCAAGGGTCCGCGCATGCGGGCCAGCAACGGCATCGTCAATGTGGCCAAGCTGGCGGGGGTTCCCATCTTGTGCGCCACCTTCTCCACCCGCCGCCGCCGGTTGCTGGGAAGCTGGGACCGTTTCGCCGTGGCCCTGCCATTCTCGGCCGGAGTCTTTGTCTGGGCCGATCCCATCACCGTGCCCCGCGACGCCTCGGACGAAGAGCTGAATCGGCTGCGTCTTGCCGTGGAAGACCGCCTGAACACCATCACCGCCGAGGCTGACCGGCTGATGGGCGTACCCTGCCCAGACCCAGACCCGATTCCAGCCGTGGCGCAAGAGGGGGAGGCGACATGATCCATCGCCTCTATCGCGGGCTGACCACCCTGGGCGGGCCATTGATCTCGTTTTACCTCAACCGTCGCAAGCGACGCGGCAAGGAAGACCTGCAACGCTTTCCCGAACGCCTGGGGCGTCCCGGTCGATC
>JAYTWE010000647.1:0-6039 GCA_043744055.1 Magnetospirillum sp. | reverse complement strand
TTATCACGCCAGGTATCCAGGCGGCTTTTGCGGACGGATAGTTTGCCTTCGAAGATTTTCCATAAATTGATATCTGTACCATCGGTCATATGACCGCTGCGATCCACCAGATAGACGTCTGCCCCGGTCGATGCCGTGAATTCGGCAATGGGGGGCTTTAAGTCGGAGACCATGGTGACGACCCCAACCACGGCTCCATCCGGGGCCATAAGCGGCAGAGTGAGAACCACGATGAATCGTTTGTCGCTGTTTTGCATGATGCCGGTTCGCGGCTTTGTGCTTTCCGCAATCAGGCGGCTGGTGCCGGAATCCACCAAAGGCGCGTCCAACAGTGTGCCTCGCGATGAATAAACCAGCTCGCCATCCAGTCCGGCAATCTCATAATGAGCCACCGCGGATCGCCGCGCCAGGGCTTCGGCGGTGTGCACCATGGCATCGCGGACTTGGGAAGGGCTTTTGCGGGCAACCGCTTCGATCATGTCACGGTTGGACAATAGAAGCGGCGAGGCGGCTTCCAAGCGCTGGACGGTGTTTTCCACCAGCTTGTCCCAAAATATCTGCTGGCCGTTCAGGGTTGCAGTTGCATAGCGCTCGTCGGCCAGTTCCTCACTCTTCAATCCTGCGAAGGTCAGGCCGCCCACCAAGAGCGTATAGGTCAGAGTGACGATAAGGGTTACCCGTGTGCGAAGCAGCATAGCCCCCCCCACGGCAAATTGAATGTTGCCCCCATCATTTCCCCTTGCCCTCCGCCGGGTCGATGACCTCGGCCAATCCCAGCAGCTTCATGGGTGGATAAAGGCCCAACTGACGCACAACCGGCATGTTGATGATGATCGACAACCGCTTTGGGGCGTCGATGGGGATATCTGCCGGCGGGACTTTGTGGACCAGGATCTGTTCGGCCTTATAGGCGGTCAGCTGCCCCACCGTGTAGTAGCGATAGACCCCGCCGAACATGGCTTTCGATGTCAGAACCGGATTCTCGCCAGCGGCGAAGGTTGGAATGCCCTGGTCCAGAGCCGCGCCGGTTAAGATGTCGCGGTTGATATTGAGAAAGGTATCTGGACCGATATAGAGGAAATCCACCTCGGCTTTTTTGAGATCGGAGACCTTGGAAGCAATACTGGCGGCGCTCGGTTTCCCATCAATCAGGTCAAGCGGCTTGGCGACAACCACGAAGCCGGATGTTGCTCCGATGGCGTTAAACTCGTCGATGGCCACCTGCGCATTACGCTCCAGTGGATTGAACACCACTCCCAATCGTTTGAAGGGCCGGTAGGACTGAATCAGGTTGGCCTGGGTCTCGGTGGGAACCAGATAGGTGGTGCCGGTGATGTTGCGGCCCGATGAGGCGAAGTTGGGAACCATGCTGCCCAAAGGCTGCGACACGATGGCGAAAACGGCGGGAATTCGCGTGATGTGTTTGTCTGGGGTGACGGTGTCCAGGCGACCCAGCATTTCCTCGCTGACCGTGGTCCCCCAGGTGAAGACCAGATCCACCTCCAGGCGCTTGGCCTCGGCGACGAAGTCCTTCAGCTTACTTTTGTCCTGACCGGCATCGCGGATAATCAGCTCCACCGGAATATTCTGGTTGGTGAAGTAGTCCTTAAACCCTTGGGCAGCTTCTTCCCAGCCACGCCACAGCGCCATATAGATGCGGAATGGGCGGGGCTTGGAATCTTCGGCCCAGGCCGATCCGGGCCAGCCGGTCAGAACAAGAAGGGCGATGGCTGCGGCCAGGCGCGCAATTTTGCCGGTCATTCCGCCACCTCCGCTTCGATGTGAGGTCCCGAGCCATAGGCGAATGACAGTAACGCGAAGACGGTGCTCATCCCGAATACGACGCAGCCCAGGGCGGTCACTGCTCCGCCATAGCCGAACATGGGAATGAACAGGGCGGCCAGTAAAGGACCGGCCACACTCCCCGCTCGTTCGGCCAGTCGCAGGAAGGCCAGAACGTTGGTTTGGCCCATGTTGCGGCATTCGGTCCAACAGATATCGGGGATGATGGCCAATTGCGGCGAGGCGGAAAGGCCATGGGACACCCCCAACAAGACGATGGCCAGCGCCAGAAGGTCCTGGTCATTCGATAGGGCGGGAAGGACAAGCGCCACTCCGCCGATCAGGCCGCCCAAAGCGACGAGTCCGGCCTTCCAGCCCATCTGATCGGCCAGTTTTGCCGATAGGGGCGATAGCAGCACCACCCCGATGGGATACAGCATCATCATTCGCGCCACATCGCCCAGGTCGGTCTCTGGGTTTTGCATCAAGGTCAGCGGGACCAGGAAGAAGAAAAAGCCCGTCAGGGCGATTTTGCTGGGGACGGCCGCGAATAGAACCAGGACGGAGAAGCGCCAATTACGGAGTAGGGCCAGAAATTCCCGTTTACGAGGGCTGCGGGTTTCTACTCCCGGCTTGGCGGCATCCATCAGGTGATAGATCAACAGACCGGCAATGATGGATAAAATCGCAGCGACGGCAAAGGTGGCGCGAAAACCGATGCGCTCGGCCAGTACGCCGCCAATGCCGGTGCCGCAGATACTGGCGGTCAGCACCGCTCCCACATAGACGCCAAGACCTTGGGTGCGGCTTTGCCGCTGAGATGCCTGGGCGATGTAACTTTGGCAGGCCATGGTGACCAGGGCATAACCGATGGCCGTCAGCGACCGCCATAAGGTGAAGTCGAAGACATTGTCGGCGACGGCGGACATGAAAAAGCCGATCGTGGCTGGAATCAGCCCGATCAAGAAGACTCGACGGCTGCCCTTGCGCGCTGAAATCAGTGCTGCTGCGGGGGAGACCGCGGCGATGAACAGCATGAAGACGGCAATGGGGGCCGCAATGACCATCTCGGCGGGAAATCCGTCGATGGGACTATAGAGGTCTCGGATGAACAAGGGCATGAACGAGCGCGAGATTTCCTCGGCGAACACGAACAGGAACAGCGGCAGACGGATATCGGTGGCCTGATGTTCGTTGATGATCTCAGGCTGTCCATTGCGTGAGAAGCGGAACAGGAAACGGACGCGGGATTCGATATCAGCAACCCGCTCGACCACGGTTTTATCGAAATGGGCCGTTTTGATCTCGTCCATATAGGCTTCCAAGCGGCGAAATAATCCGTCCACATGGCGGATGACCGCATTGAAGCCATGGACGAACCGCCCGACCTCGTCATCGGAGGTGACGCCGCAGATATAGGAAAAGTCTCCGCGCCGCACCTTGTCCATGACCGTCGATACGGCACGGATGGGGCCGGTGACGTTGAAGGTCACCACGAAAAGCAGGATTTCCACGGATACCAACAGCGAGACCAGGGTGACCACCCCGATATCTACGGCAATCTCCAGCAGACGGCTTTGCACATAGTCCTGGTCCAGCCCCACATGGATATGTCCCACCACGCCGGACTTGGATGTCAATGGCTGGGCAAGGTTGACAAAGGCGTCGATCAGCGATTTGCGCGATCCTCCACCCTCGAAATCCGCCACGGCAAAATAGGGGGAAAGCAATTCCCGCTTGGCGCCGTGCATGAATAAGATCTGACCGTCTTTATCGGTGACGGCCAGATATCGGATTTCCCGATTGGCGGTGAGAACGGGAGTGAAGAACTCGTCCATTCCCTGAAGCTTGTTCAGCGGGATTCCGTATCCGACGGCGCGTTCGATGCTCGATGCCAGGTCATGGCCGACCGTGATGGCTTTTTTGTCCATCTCGGGCACCAGTCCACGGGCGAATTCCCCCAGTGCCCCATGCGCCAATAGCCCGACCGGCGGCACCAAGACCATAAGCGCCAGCAGCAGCAACCGGATGAAGAGGGGGCGGGTGTGGTCCAGAGTCATTGTAGTCGATCCAGTCTACCGACCTCTTCCGTCGCATCTCGGATGTGATCCACCGTCTCTTTGGATTTGGCGACAAACTCAGCGAATCGTTCTTCGAACGCATCTTTACGGGCATTGGGGATTGCCGACCCGCCGTTGAGCATGACGGAGTGCAGGGTTTGCTCCATGGCGGTCAGTTTGCGTCCGACCCGACCGAACAAAAGAGCCAGACCGGCCAGGGCTACTACAGAAAAAATGGCCAATTCCTGGGCCATGGATTTCATCAGGTGAATCAGAAGATCGGTGATTCCATGGTTCACATAGATCGCTGGATAGCGCAGGGCGATGCCGCCTTCCACTTTGCCCAGATTGTTGACCAGGGGAAGTCCGACGATCAGATTGTCTTCGTCGGTGGCTCCGAAGGCCTGGGTGGAACCGCTTTTGATGGCCTCGATCAGATTGGCGGAAACATGGCTTCCGATGGCGCCGCGATCGGTATCAAACAGAACTTCGCCACGGGAATCATAAACTTCGACCGCGATGACTTGTGGGTCGCGGGTTTTCTCACGCTCCAGAATGTCTTGCACTTGGCGCAGTTGACGCAGAGCCAGTCCGAGATTAAGGCTGTCTTCCACCCGTTTCTTGATGGTGAAGACCACGAAACTATAGCGTGACTGGACCAGGGAGGAGTAAACGCTCTCGAATTTGTAATATGCAAAAAAACTGGCCACAAGCAATGTGCAGAGCAAGATGGAGACCAGGGCCAGCGTCGTCTTGCGGACAAGCGACCATCGCACCGGTCTTGCCGGAGGCAGACCGCTGGGGGCGTTCTTGATATGGTTTTGTCCGATCTGATCCAAAACCCTTGTCCCTTCCATCGGCGCGCGGGCCAAGCCACAACCACCGAAGTGACGACCAGAAGTTTATAGGATATTTGCCGGATATGTCCAAGACTCCAAAGTGACTAAAGTTCAAAGTTGCGGATATGATTTCTCTGCGCTCTTAATTCAATCCATTATCAATCAGGCAAATTGAATGTCTCCGGCCAAAGTCCATACAGCATTGACCTTATTAGAACCTGTGCGGAGGTCTTATCCCATCGGCATATTCGACTCTGGTGTCGGTGGCTTGACCGTTGCGGCATCCATTCGCCGAATCATGCCTAACGAAAGACTTCTTTATCTTGCCGATGTGGCGCGGCAACCCTATGGCACCAAATCACCGCGAACCGTCACCCGTTATGCGGTTCAGGCTGCCGAGTTTTTGGTCGGGCGCGGGATCAAGGCTTTGGTGGTCGCGTGCAATACCGCATCGGCTGTGGCGCTGGGGGCAATTCAGGAAAGATTTCCCGGCCTTGTCGTTATCGGCGTGGTTGAGGCCGGTGCGCAAGGAGCCGCCGCCGCTTCCGTATCCGGGCGGATCATGGTTGCCGCCACCGAGGGGACGTGTAAGTCCTTGGCTTATGAACGCGCTATCGCGGCCCGGCGCTCGGACAGCCGGGTCACGTGCATTCCGTGTCCATTATTTGTTTCACTGGCGGAAGAGGGCCTGACCGATGGCCCCATTGTCGAGAGTGTCGCGCGACATTATCTGGCATCCCTGTTCGATCAGGTTGGCGGTGATGATTGCCTTGTGCTGGGCTGTACTCATTTCCCATTGCTGGCGGGGGCGCTGGGGCGCTTGGCTGGGGAGGGAGTCCGGCTGGTGGATTGCGCCGAGGCCACGGCGACCTTGCTGGCAGAGACCTTGGCCGGGATGGAAAATCCAGGCGGCGGCGGCGGGTTAAGCCTTATCGCAACGGATGCTCCTGACCGTTTCGCGCATATCGCACGGCGCTTGTTTCCATCTCTCGATCTGGGACTCGGGATTGAACTGGCGGATATTTGAAGATGAGCGGAGGCTTCAGTCGTCATCACCTCCTCATGATCCTGCCGGGCCTCTTCTGGGCGGGAAATGCCCTGGTCGGGCGGGCCACGGTGGGGCAGCTGCCGCCTATTACTCTGTCATTTTGGCGCTGGGCGGTTGCTTTGGTGATTATTCTGCCTTTCACTTGGCGTCAGGTGATGGAGGCGTTTCCTGTTCTTCGCGCCCGTTGGCAACTGGTGTTGGGGATGTCGCTGTTCAGCGTCACCGCCTACAATACCTTGCTTTATTTGGAGTTACAGACCACCACCGCCATCAACGCAACCTTGGTGGCTGCTTCCATGCCGATCATGAT
>JAYTWE010000646.1:0-1731 GCA_043744055.1 Magnetospirillum sp. | reverse complement strand
GGCTAAAACGTCGCGGACTTGGATGGCATGACCGAAACTGTGTAGGGCAACTGCCTGATTGCCCGGTCAGCCTTATGGGCTAATAATGACGCAATCATGTTTGGGGGAACGGGGCATGGCGGCAAAATCGCGCACGGAAATCATCGACGACATCGAAGATTGTATTGGTCGTAACGGCAATAATTATAGCGAGTGGTATGTGGGCTTTACCGGAAGCCCGAAAACCAAGCTCTTCAATCAGCACAAGCTGAAAGATAAGGGCGATGCCTGGATCTCGCGGCTGGCCAAGGACGAATACGAGGCCCACGAGGTCGCCGAGTTCTTCCGCACCAACCGCAAGACCAAGGGGCCGGGCGGCCAGCCGGGCGACAATGACCTTTACGTCTACGCTTACAAGATGAAGCCGCACACCAAACCGTAACTCTTGCCCTCCCCTCCCCTGGTGGGTCTATGCTGCGGGCCTTCAGCAGATCGGGAGGCCCCTCATGGATTCGCGTGACAGCAACCGCACCACCGCCGAGCGCGACGTGGATTCGGTCTTTCACCCTTACACCAACCTGATCCGCCATCGGGAAGTCGGCCCCCTGGTCATCACTCACGGCCAAGGAGTCCGGGTTTTCGACGACCAGGGCAATGACTATATCGAGGGATTGGCGGGACTGTGGTGCACCTCGCTGGGCTGGGGGGAGGAGCGCTTGGTCCAGGCTGCCGCCACCCAGATGCGCAAGCTGCCCTTCTACCACCTGTTCAGCCATAAGACCCACGACCCGGCGGTGGAATTGTGCGACCGGCTGTTGGGAATGGCCCCGGCTCCCATGTCCAAGGTCTTTCTGGCCGGGTCAGGGTCCGAGGCCAACGACACCGCTATCAAGCTGATCCACTACCGCTCCAACGCCTTAGGGCTTCCCGCCAAGAAGAAGATCATCGCCCGTGAAAAGGCCTATCACGGCGTCACCGTGGCCACCGCCTCGCTGACCGGGTTGGTCAATAACCAGCGCGGCTTTGATCTGCCCATCCCCGGCATTCTGCGGGCCGGTTGCCCTCACCATTACCGCTTCGCCAAGCCGGGCGAGAGTGAGGAAGAGTTTTCCTCCCGTCTGGCGGAGGAACTTGACGCTCTGATCCTTGCGGAAGACCCCGATACCGTCGCCGCCTTCTTCGCCGAGCCGGTCATGGGAGCGGGCGGTGTCATCGTGCCCCCCGCCGGTTACTTTCCTAAGATCCAAGCGGTGCTGGACAAGTACGACATACTGTTGGTGATCGACGAGGTTATCTGTGGCTTCGGCCGCACCGGGAAGATGTTCGGAACCGAGACCTTTGGCATCCGCCCCGACATGATGACTTTGGCCAAGGGGCTGTCCTCGGGCTATGCCCCGATCTCGGCGCTGATGATCAACGAGCGAGTTTACACGCCTATCGCCGAGGAATCCGGGCGTATCGGCGTGTTCGGTCACGGCTATACCTATGGCGGCCATCCGGTCTCGGCTGCGGTGGCGGTCGAGACCCTTAATATCTACGCCGAACGCGACATCTTGGCCCAGGTCGCCTTGGTCGGGCCGGTGCTGCAAGACGGCCTCGCCGCTTTCCGCGACCATCCCCTGGTGGGCGAAGTGCGCGGGATCGGATTGATCAGCGCGCTGGAACTGGTCGCAGACAAAGCCTCAAAGGCTCCATTCGACCCCAAACTGGCGGTTGGTGCCGTGGGACTGGGCCTTGGCCACCACCATGGCA
>JAYTWE010000645.1:0-2769 GCA_043744055.1 Magnetospirillum sp. | reverse complement strand
AGTGGCGGGTCCTTGCCACCGTCTGCCGGTATCGTCATTCCATCAATGGGGCCGTCCTCATGTGGCGGAGCTTGGATCGGGCGGCCTGGAGCGATGATGACCGCTTGTTGATCGACGATGTCGCCAATCAAGTCGGGCTCGCTTGCGAGCAGATCACCAATCACGAGCGGGTGGTCAAGCTGTCGCGCACCGATGGCTTGACCGGCTTGTTCAACCGCCGCGCTTTCTTTGATGAGATCGCCCGCCGGTTCGGTCGCCTGGCGCGAGAGGGAAGGCCCGCCACCCTAATTTATGTGGATTTGGATAATTTCAAGGCGGTCAACGACGTCCACGGCCATCAGACCGGGGATCAGGCCTTGCTGGCGGTTCGCGATCTGCTGCTCCATCACTCGCGGCCGGTTGATCTGGTGGCGCGACTGGGAGGCGATGAATTCGCCATCTGGCTGGAAGGGGCGGGCGAGGACATCGCTTTGAAGCGTTGTGGCGACATGTTGACTTCGGGCAAGGTGGAGCTGAACCACCTGTCTGGCAGCGCGGATAAGCCGCTTCATTTCTCCTTGGGTATTGCCGTGCATGTGGGGGGCAGTCCCGAGACCATCGAGTCCTTGATCGGTCGTGCCGACAAGGCCATGTATGAGGTCAAGCGAAGCGGTAAGGGGGCCATGCGGTTGGCGCCTCCGGTAGAGGGAGACGGGGCGTGACCGGGTTTTTGAAGCGGCTGTTTGGTGGTGGCTCCAAGCCGCTGGACTATGAGCGGGCCAAGGAATTGGCCAGTCATTCCGAAGCCGCTGTCCGTGCCGAAGTGGCGGAACGGAGTGATGTGAAGGCCGAAATTCTATACTTCCTGGCCGAGGACACGGATTCCGATGTTCGGCGCAAGGTTGCCGCCAATATCAATTCTCCGGCTCAGGCCAATCTGCTGTTGGCCAATGACCAGAATGATGCGGTGCGTAAGGATCTTGCCGCCAAGCTTTCCCGTTTGGCTCCCGGTCTGACCGCGCATGAGCAAGATCGTCTGCGCCGGGTCAGCTATGAAGCGCTGGAAGTGCTCGCCCGCGATCAGATTCCCAAGATCCGGCAGATCCTGGCCGAAGCCTTGAAGGATGTGGCCAATGCTCCGCCGGACGTGATCCGTAGGCTGGCCCGTGATGCGGAACTGGTGGTGGCGGGGCCGGTCTTGCAGCATTCACCGCTGCTGACCGACGATGATCTGCTGGAGATCATCGGGGCCAATCCCATTGCCGGTGCGCTATCGGCCATCTCCCGCCGCTCTGTGGTCAATGTTCGGGTCTGCGACGCCATCGCCGCCACCGAAGACGTGGATGCGATCGCGGTTCTGCTGGGCAACAGCTCGGCCCAGATTCGCGAAGAGACCCTGGACCGGCTGGCCGATCGCGCCGCCGATATCGAGGCCTGGCACAAACCCTTCTCCGAACGGCCGCAGCTTTCGGCCAAGACGGCTCAGAAACTGGCCCGGTTCATTGCGGCTAGTCTGTTGCAGACCTTGGCCTCTCGTCTGGATCTGGGCGACGAGGCCGCAGCGGCCGTGGCGGCCGTGGTGGCGCGGCGCATCGACGAGATCGAAGCCGCCGCCGAGCCCAAAGGCGTGTCTGACGAAGCGGCGTTGACGGCGCGGGTGCGGAGCTTGAAGGCGGCAGGTCAGTTGAATGAAACCGCTCTCGACACCGCTTTGTCTTCCCGCGACAACAATTTCGTCATCGTGGCTTTGGCCGAGTTGGCGGGGTTATCTCAGCGGGTGATCCGCAAAGTGGTGGAAACTCAAAGCGCCAAGGGCATCGTCGCCATCACGTGGAAGGCGGAGCTGTCGGCTGACTTTTCCGTTCAGTTGCAGGGTAAGCTGCTGCGTCTGCCGCCCGGCAAAGTCCTGGCCACCAAAGGCGGCGATCACCCACTTTCCATCGACGAGATGGAGTGGCAGTTGGAATTCTTCGGCTCGCAGGGGTAGCTTACTTGGAGCCGGAAGGAGCGAAGGGCTCTGCCCTTCACCCGCCAGGGACTCGGTCCCTGGACCCGTTCCTTTTATAATCCAATGAGAGGGATCAAAGGGCCTTGGCCCTTTGCGGGTCTGGGCGGAGCCCATATTCTTTCCCGAGGAACGTCAAGGCGACGGCTTAGAGCAGCCGCTTCAGCTCATAGATCAGGTCCAAGGCCTGACGGGCGGTCAGGTCGTCGGGATTGATGTCGTTCAGGCTTGCTTCCACCGCCGATGGCTTGGCCACGACCGTGACCGCCTTGGGGCGCGGGGCCATGGCGGCGAACAGGGGCAGGTCGTCGGCCAGCTTGGCCATGCCCGAAGCCTGATCCGATTTTTCCAGAATGGCGAGAACCTCTTCGGCACGTCCCACCACGGCGGAGGGCAGCCCGGCCAACCGGGCGACGTGGATACCGTAAGACCGGTCGGCGGCGCCCGAGCCCACTTCGTGCAGGAATACAACGTCGCCCTGCCACTCCTTCACCTTCATCATATGACACGACAGCGAGGGCAGTTTCGCGGCCAGCCGGGTCAGTTCGTGATAATGGGTGGCGAAGAGGGCGCGGCAACGATTGACCTCGTGGAGATGCTCCACCACGGCCCAGGCGATGGACAAGCCGTCGAATGTGGCGGTGCCGCGTCCGATCTCGTCCAAGATCACCAAGGCGCGCGGCCCTGATTGATTCAAGATGGCGGCGGTTTCCACCATTTCCACCATGAAGGTGGATCGTCCGCGTGCCAGATCATCGGCGGCTCCCACGCGGGAGAACAATCGG
>JAYTWE010000644.1:0-7091 GCA_043744055.1 Magnetospirillum sp. | reverse complement strand
GCTCTTCGGCCAAGGCGCGGTCACCCCAGACGGCCTGAAAGTCAACGAAGATATCGCAATTCATGATGGTCTGATTCTCAAGAGAATAGACCCAGCGGTGAACCTCGTCACGCCACTCGTCCATGCTTTTGCGCCATTTTGGCTCACGCGCCATGACGCCGCCGTCGCAAAACGGGATGCCTGCGCCGTGCAGGGTCTCGTTCAGACGCTTCCCCAGTTCCGCGAACCAGGCATCGTCGCTGGGCTTGCCAGCATGAACGATGGCGTTGTCCTGGTCGAAGGCCAGCAGACTTTCGCCACGACCGCCTGATCCCAAGATCAGAACCGCATAGCGGGCCGGAGCAGCCCCCCAACCGTCATCAAGTAAAGACAGTTCAGCCAGTTCGGCGGCACGGGTTGTCATGTCGCGCAGGACCAGCGCGATCACCGAGGCGATATTGCGGGCGGTAACGCCCTCGCTGAGTAAGCCACGGGCTAATTTGGGAAGGTTGTCGAGGACAGAGCGCATCTCATCGGGGCCACGGGCGTTCTCGACGGAGTCTCCCAGAACCAGGGCCTCGGTGGCGCGCACCTTTAATAGGGCTCGGCCGGTAATCATACCCAGCGGTCGCCTATCCTCGTCCACGACCACCAGATGGCGCAGTCCCATGCGTGTCATCCGCGCCAGGGCCACATAGACAAAGGCGTCGGCGGGAACTGTCGCCACCGGCTTGGTCATGGTTTCGGACAGGGAGGCTTCCAGGCCAGAGGGACCATCATTGGACAAGACACGCAACAGATCGCGTTCGGTGAAAATTCCGGCAGTTCGTCCTTCGTTATCAATGCCGACAATGGACGAAACCCTGGCCTCGTACATTTTGTGCACGGCCTCGGACAGTGTAAGCGAATCGAATGCAGTCAGAACCGGAGTGCTCATCACCTCGCGTAAGCGGTGGCGATAAGGAAAGCTGTCGATTCGTGCAAGTGCGGCGAGATCATTCATGGCGGGCTTACGATAGTGGCCAATGGAGATTTTTCAACGATTTTCTGATGAATACGGAGTGAGCGCGAGTACGTCATGGCTCAGATGAAAATGCTTAAAGAGAAGAGGATCGGGTGTTTACTGCATGGAGAACGCTTTGTGCCGAGTGCATACCGCCGTTAGGGTAAGTGCCAATTTCCGCGAACTAAGCATAAACTAGAACAGTTGCCGTGCTTGTCTTTACTGATCTGAAGACAATGGTAATGAAGATGCCTGATTCATCATTAGTATAAGTTACATATTAAGTGATGCGCATCCTTACGGAGTTGACGCCATGGGAGGCTGATGTTAATGAGAGTGTTACGCCTCAGGTAAGCACTGGGCGCATGACGTGGGCGCATAGGTGCCATCATGGGCCAGCGGGCTTAAGAATGACAAAAACCGGCAATAAGACCGGGAGTTGAAAACATCATTCGCCACCATCTTCCGGTGGGCGGCGATGAAAAAGTGGAGGGTCAAAGTGAGCTCATCGAACCAACCGACGGCGGCGCATCTCGCGAGCGTCGATCATATTCGCAATAATCCCAAGTTCACCGAACTGGTCAGCAAGCGTACGACGTTTGCCTGGACGCTGTCGGCGATCATCCTGACCATTTATTTCGGCTTCATCCTGATTATCGCCTTCAACAAGGCCTGGCTGGGCACTTTGCTGTCGCCCAACGGTGTCACCACCATCGGTTTCCCGATCGGTGTCGGCGTGATCCTTAGCTCCATCATTCTGACCGGCATTTACGTCTATCGCGCCAATGGCGAGTTCGACGACCTGAATCGCCAGATCATTGAGGAATCCCGCTAATGAAGACGATGAAGACCGCAATCGCGGCCGCGCTCGCCATCGGCGGCACGGCCCTTCTGAGCTCCGCCGCAATGGCGGCGGGCGCTGATCTTGGCAATGCCGCCAAGCAGGCCACCAATTGGCACGCCATCGTCATGTTCGTGATTTTCGTGGGTATGACCCTCGGCATCACCTACTGGGCGGCGGGCCGCACCAAGACTGCCTCTGACTTCTACACCGCTGGCGGCGGCATCACCGGCTTCCAGAATGGCTTGGCCATTGCCGGTGACTATATGTCGGCCGCTTCGTTCCTGGGCATTTCCGCCCTGGTCTACGGTTCCGGCTATGACGGCCTGATCTTCTCGGTGGGTTGGCTGGTCGGTTGGCCGGTCATCTTGTTCCTGATTGCCGAACGTCTGCGCAATCTGGGCAAGTACACCTTCGCCGATGTTTGCGGCTATCGCCTCGCCCGCATGCCGATCCGCACCTTCGCGGCGACCGGTTCGCTGATCGTGGTGATCTTCTACCTGATCGGCCAGATGGTCGGTGCCGGTCAGCTGATTAAGCTGCTGTTCGGTATGGATTACATCTATGCGGTCATGATCGTCGGCGCGCTGATGATGGTTTATGTGACCTTCGGCGGCATGGTTGCCACCACTTGGGTGCAGATCATCAAGGCTTGTCTGCTGTTGGGCGGCGCATCCTTCATCGCCTTCGGCGTGATGTCCCGGTTCGGCTTCTCGTTCGAGGCTTTGTTCGTCAAGGCCATCGAAGTTCACCCGAAGCACGCTGCCATCATGGCTCCGGGCGCTCTGGTCACCAATCCGGTGGACGCCGTGTCCCTGGGTATGGCTCTGATGTTCGGCACCGCCGGTCTGCCGCATATCCTCATGCGCTTCTTCACCGTTCCCGATGCCAAGGAAGCCCGTAAGTCGGTGTTCTATGCCACCGGTTTCATCGGTTACTTCTACATCCTGACCTTCATCATCGGCTTTGGCGCCATCACCCTGGTGGCCACCAATCCCGATTATATTGATGCGGTCAAGGGTGGTCTGAACCTCAAGGGTGGTAACAACATGGCTGCGGTGTGGCTGGCCCACGCCATCGGCGGCGACATGTTCCTGGGCTTCATCTCGGCCGTGGCCTTCGCCACCATCTTGGCGGTGGTGTCTGGTCTGACCCTGGCGGGCGCGTCTGCGATTTCGCATGACCTGTATGCCAGCGTCATCATGCATGGTCAGGCCACTGAAGGTAAGGAAGTGACTGTCTCCAAGATCGCCTCTGTCGGCCTCGGCGTTGTTGCCGTGCTGCTGGGGTTGCTCTTCGAGAAGCAGAATGTGGCGTTCATCGTGGCGCTCACCTTCTCGGTCGCGGCTTCCGCTAACTTCCCGGTCCTGGTTCTGTCCATGTTCTGGAGCGGTCTGACCACGCGTGGCGCCGTCATCGGCGGTATTGTCGGTCTGCTGATGTCCGTCATCATGGTGGTGCTGTCTAAGGCGGTCTGGGTGCAGAGCTTCGGTTTCCAAACCGAAATCTTCCCCTTCGCCTATCCGGCTTTGTTCTCGGTGCCGTCGGCATTCTTCTTCTCCTGGTTGTTCTCGGTTCTCGACAACAGCCCGCGTGCCGCCGAAGAACGCGCCTCGTTCGAAGCTCAGGCTATCCGGTCCGAGACCGGTCTGGGTGCCGAAGGTGCCGCGTCGCACTAAGCATAAAATTTCGACCTCGACTTGGGGCCGCTGGGAAACCAGCGGCCCTTTTTCTATGATGGAAGGCGTTCTTGAACTGCCCAGATCTTCACCTGCAAAAAAGGCTCCTCCTTGGCCTTACATGCCCCGTCGCCTTGAGAACCAGAACGTTTTCCGATGAAGAATGTGGGCTCCGCCCATGACCGCAAAGGGTCTTGGACCTTTTGATCCCTTTGGATTATTAGGAATGGGGACCGAGTCCCTTGCGGGTGGAAGGGCAGAGCCCTTCGTTCTTTCGGGTTCTCACGTGAACTGAGTATAGTACACAGCGATTCCCGACTCCGTCATGTCCGCGCTTGTCGCGGGTATCCACGCCGTTCAGCCTTCCCCATTGTTTCCAAAGACTTTTCTGCGGACCCGCGTGGATGGCCGGAACACGTCCGGCCAAGACGAGTATGGGGGTGTGTCTGAATCTTCCGTCTGCGTTAGTGCACAAGGCGGTCCGAAGGACGAGCGCTGCGAGCAGTCCCCGGCGGGTGAAGGGCAGAGCCCTTCCATTCTTTCGGGTTGAGTATACCTGCGGCTCTCATGATTGACCCCTGCGGGGCTCGTGCCCCTATTTCTCGGCACAAGGTGGCCCACAGTCTTTTCCCCCGAACCCTCGGGCATGAAAAAAGCACGGACGCCGTTAGGCAGAGCCGTGCTTTCTTCTCATCTGGTCCGGTGCAATTTACCGGGTCAGGATCATACCCAGCATCACCAGCCCGAAGACAATGCGATAATAGGCAAAGGGGGCGAAGCCGTGCTTGCTGATAAAGGCGATGAAGGTCTTCACCACCACCAGGGCGGAAAAGAAGGCGGCGACAAAGCCCACGGCGATCAGGGCGCCGCCATCGAGGGATAGGGTCGCCCAGTTCTTATAGAGCGAATAGCACGTGGCGCCGGTCATGGTGGGAATGGCGAGGAAGAACGAGAACTCGGCTGCGATCTTGCGTTCAACGCCCAACAGCATGGAGCCCATGATGGTCGCTCCAGCCCGCGAGACGCCGGGTATCATGGCCAGAACCTGGCAAAAGCCAATGGCAAGGGCCTTGGCTGGCGACATATCTTCTATTTCGTGGATGCGGGCGCGCTTGACCATTCTTTCAATAGCAAGAATGGCGAGGCCGCCGACCACCAGCGCGATGGAGGCCACCAGAGGGGAATCCAGCATCTGCTTGATGTATTTGTAGGCAAACGCACCAATCACCGCTGCGGGCAGAAAGGCAATGATGACATTCCGGGCAAAGGCGAAGGAGCGGGGATTGCCAAGCGTTGTCGCAACCCCCCATAACCGCTGTCGATAGACCAGACATACGGCCAGGATCGCTCCTAACTGGATAATGATTTCAAAGCTCTTGCCTGGAGGTCCTTCGAAGCCGAGCATATCGCCGACCAGGAGAAGGTGGGCGGTGCTGGAAACCGGCAGGAATTCTGTCAATCCTTCGATGATGCCGAGAAGCAGGGCTTCAAAAAAAAGCTGCATGGGAGTCCTTGGCTGAAATTAAAATTGCGATCAGGTTGGGATCATGCTTGCGCAATTTGAACGGCGCAACGGCCAATATTTGGTAAAATGCTTATACTCAGTTCACGTGAGAACCCGAAAGACCGAAGGGCGCAGGGCAATCGGGTGAAGGAGAATGTTCCAGCAAACGCGGTCGTCATTCCCGCGAAAGCGGGAATCCATGCTGCCACAGGCACGTTTTTCGGCCATACATTTCGCCGACCCCAACCGTGGACCCCCGCTTTCGCGGGGGTGACGAGAAATATAGAGGATGATATCCCTTCACCTGATTGCCCTGCCGAAGGGCGGAGCCCACATTCTTTCCCGAGGAACTTTCGGGTTCTCAAGGCGACAGAGTATATTTCCCGGTGAGTACCGGATTGTTCCATAGCAAAATCATAATGATAATCGCCAGTGTAAAGGATAGCCCTTTCCAGAAGGCTAAGGGATTGCGCTCCATGAGAGGGGCGCGGGACTGGTCGAGATAGGCCTTATTCGGATGGCGAAGGTCGAAGACGAATTCGGATAATTCGTCATAGCGCTGGTAAGGGTCCGGGTATACCGCTCGTTTGAGCACGCCATCAATCCAGGCTGGAATCTCTCGATCATCATCGAGGGCGGTTTCGTATCTGAGTTTCTTTTGCGCTGATTTTGTTCGCGTCTTCGCCACCTGAGAGCCGTAGGGCAGTTTCCCTGTCAGCATTTGATATGTGATGACGCCAAGCGAGAAGATATCAGAGCTGGGCGTTCCGGCTTCGCCCAGGAAATATTCCGGTGCCGTGTACTGGGCTGTGCCCAAGATGTCGTTCCCATGGCTCTCTGGCGTGGATTCCATGACCCCGGCCACCCGTGTCGAGCCGAAATCAATGATTTTCACCGTGCCGGTCTTGTCGATCATGATGTTTTCCGGCCGGATGTCTTGATGCAGCATTTCCATCCGGTGAAAGGCGCGCAATCCCTTGGCGATTTGTTCGATGATGCCGCGGATGGTCTCCAGGTTCGGCTTGGGATTGTCGATCATCCACTGGGTCAGGGTCTGACCATCAATGAACTCGGTGACCACGTAGAGGTAGCCGCGACTTCGAGTCTGCGAACAAGGCTTCAGCACATGGGCGCTGTTGATCCGCCGGGCAACCCACTCTTCCATCATGAACCGCTTCAGATAGGCTTGGTTGCCCCCCAGGTCGATGGATGGAGTCTTGAGAACAACCAAGATGTCGGTCTCCATATCCAAGGCCAGATAGATGTGGCTGCGGCTGCTGCCGTGAATTTCTCGAATGATCCGATAGCCGTCGAAGACCATCCTGGCGTCGAGAATGGGCGGTAGCGGGAGGTCGGAGGCTTGGCCCTGGACCTCGTCGGCATCGCGGCCGGGCAATTGGTCAATGCGGATGATTTGAAGGGTGAGGTTATCGCCGCTGCCCTGTCCATAGGCTTCCTCGACGATGATTTTGGCCGCTTGATCGAGATCGGTGGCGCCGTCGGCGATGGTTTTGGCCATGAAGCCGGTCTCTACATGCTCATAGACGCCGTCGGTGGCCAGAATAAAAATGTCGCCAATTTCCAGCTGAAGCTCGCGGTAATCAATTTCCAGCTGTGGGTTTGTCCCCAGCGCGCGGCCCAGATAACTCTGTTGGGAAGAGATGACGACCCGGTGATCGTTGGTCAGTTGTTCAAGCCCGCTGCCGCTGATCCGATAGATTCGGGAATCGCCGATGTGAAAGAGATGAGCCGTGGCTGATTTCAAGACTATGGCGCTCAGCGTGCACACATAGCCCTTGTCTTTTTCATAGCGGTATTGGCTTCGCTGAGTTTGGGAGTGGAGCCAGGAATTGGTCGCCGCCAGCACCCGCTGTGCCGATTTCTTCACCGACCAGGCGTCCGAGGTGCAGTAATAGTCCATCAGGAATCCCTTGACGGCGGATTCGCTGGCGATCTGACTGACTTCGCTGCTGCTGATCCCATCGGCCAGAGCGATGGCGATTCCTTTCGAGCCCAACAGCGGCTCTTCGGGAATCAGGGCGCCGTGGAAGTCTTGGTTGACCTCTTTGCGCCCCTTATCGGAAT
>JAYTWE010000643.1:0-2413 GCA_043744055.1 Magnetospirillum sp. | reverse complement strand
TTCACCGTCTGCGACAACGCGGCGGGCGAGGTCTGCCCGGTATGGCCGGGCCAGCCCATGACCGCCCATTGGGGCCTTCCCGATCCGGTGGCCTTCGAGGGATCGGCGGCAGAAAAGGCCGCTTTTTGTGGTGACGTCATGCGCATGCTTGCCAATCGCCTCAACATTTTCGCAGCACTACCCATCCGCTCGCTCAATCGCCTCTCGCTTCAAAAACACCTCGACGACATCGGCAAGACCCGTACCTGACTCCCAAGGAACCGACCAAATGACCGACAAGCCCATCACTGTTCTCGTCCTATGCACCGGCAATTCGGCCCGCAGCGTGCTCGGTGAATGTTTGATCAATGACCTTGGCGGTGGCAAGTGGAAGGCGTTCAGTGCCGGAAGTAAGCCCACCGGCAAGGTCAACCCGCTCTCCCTTGAAATCTTGAAGGAGAAGGGGCATTCCACCGAGGGCTACCGCTCCAAGTCCTGGGATGAGTTCGCCTTGGCCGACGCGCCCAAGATGGATCTGGTCATCACCGTTTGCGACAATGCGGCGGGTGAGGTTTGTCCCATCTGGCCGGGCCATCCCGCCAAGGTCCATCTGTGCTTTCCCGATCCGGCTGACGCCAAAGGCAGCCACGAAGAGCGGTTGGCTGAATTTCGCAAAGTCTATGCCATGATCGAAACCAAGATCCGGCGCCTGATCGAATTGGGACCGGATCGGGCGGGTGAAGTCTGATGTCCGCGCAATGCGAGATGGTCGGAAAGCCCGCCATGAACCTGTTTGAACGCTATCTCACCTTATGGGTCGGCTTGTGCATTCTCGCCGGAATCGCGCTCGGACACTGGCTTCCCGGCCCATTCCACGCCATCGGCCGCATGGAGATAGCCCAGGTCAATCTGCCGGTGGCGGTCCTGATCTGGCTGATGATCATTCCCATGTTGCTGAAAATCGACTTCGGCGCCCTGCATCAGGTCAAGGAGCATTGGAAGGGCATCGGCGTGACCCTCTTCATCAATTGGGGCGTCAAGCCGTTCTCCATGGCCCTGCTGGGTTGGATCTTCGTCAGCCATCTGTTCAAGCCCTATCTGCCCGCCGAGCAGATCGACAGCTACATCGCCGGGCTGATCTTGCTGGCCGCGGCCCCTTGTACCGCCATGGTTTTCGTGTGGTCCAACCTGACCAATGGCGAGCCCCACTTCACCTTGTCCCAGGTGGCGCTCAACGATCTCATCATGGTCTTCGCCTTCGCCCCCATCGTCGGTCTGCTGCTGGGCCTGTCCTCCATCACCGTGCCGTGGGACACCTTGCTGCTGTCGGTGGTGCTCTATATCGTGGTGCCCGTGATCGTCGCTCAGGCTTGGCGCAAGCTGCTGCTGGCCCGTGGGCCGCAAGCCCTGGCAAGCACCCTGGCGACGCTGGGACCGGTTTCGCTGATATCGCTGCTGACCACCCTGGTGCTGCTGTTCGGCTTCCAGGGTGAGCAGATCATCGCCCAACCCATGGTCATCGCCATGCTGGCGGTGCCCATCACCATTCAGGTCTACTTCAACTCTGGCCTCGCCTATCTACTCAGCAAGAAGCTGGGGGTCGCCCATTGCGTCGCCGGGCCATCAGCCTTGATCGGAGCCAGCAACTTTTTCGAACTGGCCGTCGCCGCCGCCATCAGCCTGTTCGGCTTCCAATCGGGAGCGGCGCTGGCCACCGTGGTCGGCGTGCTGATCGAGGTGCCGGTGATGCTGTCGGTGGTGAAAATCGTCAATGCCTCGAAGGATTGGTACGAGGCGAAAGCGTAGGAGGACATCATGAAGAAGCTCGAAGTCTATGACCCTGCCATGTGCTGCTCCACCGGAGTTTGCGGTCCCGAAGTCGATCCAACCCTGGTAACCTTCGCCGCCGACCTGAAATGGGTGGCCGAGCAAGGGATCACCGTCCAGCGCTACAACCTGGGCACCGAGCCCCAGGCCTTCGCCGCCAACGCGGCGATAATCAAGGAAATGGAAGCTGGCATGGATCGCCTGCCCGTCATCGCCCTGGATGGCCATATCATTTCCACGGGTGTCTATCTGTCGCGCGGGCAATTGGCGGCCAAGCTTGGCCTTGACCAGCCCAAGCCTCGCATCCCCGAGCCTCGCATCACGGTGACGTCTGATGGCTCTTCGTGCTGCTCGCCCAAATCCGGGTGCTGTTAAGGACAATTCCATGAGCCTGCCCCTGGTTGACACCCGCATCTTGTTCTTCACCGGCAAGGGCGGCGTGGGGAAAACCTCGCTGTCTTGCGCCACCGGTCTTGCCTTGGCCGAGGCGGGCAGGCGGGTGCTGATCGTCAGCACCGATCCAGCGTCCAACCTGGACGAAGTGCTGGGGGCATCGCTGTCTCAGACTCCGACCGCCATTCCCGGCGCATCCGGCTTATACGCCTTG
>JAYTWE010000642.1:0-5933 GCA_043744055.1 Magnetospirillum sp. | reverse complement strand
AGGTCGAGGGCGTCTTTCATTTCGTCGAAAGAGGGCGAGATCCCGGAGGCGCGAAGCCGCTGGTCGATGAAATTCAACAGCTCATATTGCTTGCGTGTCAGCATCTGGATCGCTCCTCGCCTTGAGGCCTACTGTGAACAAAAGGCCAAACTTTCTTCGTTTGTTCTAGGCTCGTTCCCGTTATGCGTCAAGCAGATTTTTATTTGTTTCTCTCCGCGCTGGTTGTTCGAGACAGTCACTGAGTCATGAGCTCTTCTTGGCAAAGGGTCTCACGGCTGTTGCTTTGCCACAACATGTGGTATAGGGATGCCATCCATTTTCATGTCATTAGGGCTAGTGCGCGACCATGGCGGGGCATTCACAGTTCAAAAACATCATGCACCGCAAGGGCGCGCAAGATGCCAAGCGGGCGAAGGTCTTTACCAAGCTGATCCGTGAATTGACGGTGGCGGCGCGGTCTGGTCTTCCTGACCCGGCGGCCAATCCCCGTTTGCGGGCGGCTATCGTGGCGGCGCGTGGGGCCAATATGTCCAAGGACACCATGGATCGCGCCATCAAGCGCGGGGCGGGGGCCGAGGATGGAACCAATTACGAGGAAGTCCGCTACGAGGGCTATGGGCCTGGCTCGGTGGCCATCATCGTTGAGGCCTTGACCGATAATCGCAATCGGACCGCTTCGGAAGTTCGCTCTGCTTTCACCAAGACCGGCGGGGTCATGGGCGAAAGTAATTCGGTATCGTTCATGTTCGACCGCATCGGCGCAATTCGCTACCCGGCGGCGGTGGCAAGTGGCGAGGCCATGTTCGAAGGCGCCCTGGATGCCGGTGCCGACAATGTGGAATCCCACGAGGATGGCCACGAAATCACCTGTGCCCCCGATGATCTGGGGGCGGTGCGCGAGGCCCTGGAAGCTCGGTTCGGTACGCCCGAATATGCTCGCCTGGACTGGAAGCCCCAGACCATGGTTCCCGTGACAGACGAAGATGCGGTCAAGCAGCTGATGAAGCTGCTGGATGCTTTGGAAGACAGCGACGATGTCCAGCGGGTTCAGGCTAATTTCGAGATTTCCGATGAGCTGATGGAGCGTCTCGGCGGCTGAATTTATTCATAATGAACTCTGGGGAATTGTCCTGCCATGAGGGTTCTGGCCATGAGGGTTCTGGGGCTTGATCCGGGACTGCGCAACACCGGATGGGGTGTGATCGACGTGGTGGACAACCGTCTGCGCCATGTGGCTGATGGCGTCATCAAGTCCGACGCATCCTTGTCTTTGTCTCAACGGCTGGTTCAGCTGTTCGACGGTGTTAACGCGGTGATCGCTCAATGGCAGCCCGACGAGGCGGGGGTCGAGGAGACCTTCGTCAATAAGAATCCCGAAAGCACTTTGAAATTGGGTCAGGCCCGTGGCGTCGTCATGCTGGCTCCGGCGAAGGCCGGTCTGGTGGTGGGCGAATACGCCGCCACCTTGGTGAAGCAATCCGTGGTGGGGACCGGTCGCGCCGCCAAGGATCAGGTGGGGATGATGGTTCGCACCTTGCTGCCCGGCTGTCTTGCCGCCACTCCTGATGCCGCCGATGCCTTGGCTGTCGCCATTTGCCATGCGCATCACCGCACCACTCAAAAACGTTTGGCGGGGGTGTTGCGATGATCGCCAAGCTGAAAGGCCTGATTGATTCGGTCGGTGACGATTGGGTTGTGGTGGATTGTTCCGGTGTTGGCTATCTGGTGTCGTGCTCATCACGGACCTTGAGCCGGTTGGAGGCGGGGATTGCCGCCAGCCTATTCATCGAAACCCATGTGCGTGAAGACGCTATTCAGCTTTATGGATTTCTGGAAACCGGTGAACGTGATTGGTTCCGTTTGCTGACCACCGTTCAAGGTGTGGGGGCCAAGGTTGGGCTGTCCATCTTATCGGTGGCGACGCCCGACCTGCTTTTGCAGATCATAGCGGCACAAGATAAGGCCAGCCTGACACGGGCGAGCGGGGTAGGGCCAAAACTGGCCGTTCGCATTCTGACCGAGTTGAAGGACAAGGCGGGTAAGATTGCTCTGTCGGGATTCGGCTCGGCTGGTGTCGCCATTGCTTCCGCCATTCCGCTTCCTGCCGCATCGGGGCGTCTTGAGGACGCGGTTTCAGCCTTGGTCAATCTTGGCTATCGGCGGCTGGAGGCTTTTCAAGCGGTGGGTGAGACCGCCCGTGATCTGCCCGAGGATTCTGACGCCTCCACCTTGATCCGCGCCGCTTTGAAGCGTCTCGGCAAGGATTTGACGCGATGAGAACTCCACGGAGCGCCGCGACTAGCCCGTTGAGGGCGCGCGCCGCGTGGCGCGGAAGCCAAGGGCGCGGATGCGCCCGCCCGGCGTCTGAGGGGGCAGAACAATGACCTCTCCACGGGAGGTTTCGCCCGAGCAGCGGCCGGGGGAGTCTGAGTCCTCCATCCGCCCGCAGAGTCTGGACGATTTCGTCGGCCAACGTCAGGTCTGCGAGAATTTGAAGGTTTTCATCAGCGCGGCGCGCTCGCGCGGCGAGGCGCTGGATCATGTCTTGTTCCACGGCCCGCCCGGCCTGGGCAAGACCACTTTGGCCCAGATCATGGCCCGTGAATTGGGAGTGGGCTTTCGCGCCACCTCTGGCCCGGTCATCCAGCGGGCAGGGGACTTGGCGGCGCTGCTGACCAATCTGGAACCCCGTGATGTTTTGTTCATCGACGAAATTCATCGCCTTAATCCTGCCATAGAGGAAGTGCTCTATCCGGCCATGGAGGATTTTCAACTCGACCTCATTATTGGAGAAGGGCCGGCGGCCCGCTCTGTCCGTATCGACCTTCCCCAGTTCACTCTGGTGGGAGCGACCACCCGTTCCGGCTTATTGACGACGCCGCTGCGGGAACGGTTCGGGATTCCCTGCCGGCTGAATTTCTATAGCCCGGACGAGTTGGAAAGCATCGTATCGCGTGGCGCTCGGGTGCTGGGCTTTGACCTTACCCCCGATGGCTCGGCCGAGGTGGCGAGGCGGTCTCGCGGTACGCCGCGTGTTGCCGGGCGGCTGTTGCGCCGGGTGCGTGATTTCGCTGCCGTGGCCGGGCGTTCTCCGGTGGATGCGCCGGTGGCCGATGCGGCGCTCAACCGGCTTGAGGTGGATCAGATCGGCCTTGACGCCATGGATCGTCGCTATCTGCGCTGCATCGCCGAGAATTACGGCGGCGGGCCGGTGGGAGTGGAAACCCTGGCCGCCGCCTTGTCGGAAAGCCGCGATACCTTGGAAGAGGTGGTCGAGCCTTATCTGCTGCAACAAGGCTTGATCCAGCGCACACCGCGCGGACGCATGTTGTCGGCCTCGGGCTTTAAGCATATCGGGCTCAATCCGCCTCGTGATCTGCTGGTTCAGCTGGACCTTCTCGCCACATTGCCGGACGAGGGGGGAGAATGACGAGCATTGCCAGCCATCTCCATATCTTCCCTATCCGGGTCTATTACGAGGACACCGATGCCGGTGGCATCGTTTATCACTCTAATTATCTGAATTTCGCCGAGCGGGCGCGGACCGAACTGGTGCGCGAGCTGGGAATCAGCCAAAGAACCTTGCTGGAAGAGGGCGGTGGGACCGCCTTTGCCGTGCGTAGCGCCGCTTTGGACTTCCTGAAGCCCGCCAAGCTGGATGATCTATTGCGGGTGGAAACCCAGGTTATGGCTGTGGGCGGAGCTAGTGTGGAGCTTCGTCAAGTCATAAAGCGTGAGGCCGACGGCATAGAATTGGTTCGCATCGACGTTCGGCTAGGATATATCACCCTGTCCGGCAAGCCCGCGCGCATTCCCGCCGAGGTTAGGGACTTGTTCGGGAACCGGGTCAGCGAAAGGCGGTAGGTATCATGGATCCTTCTCAGACAGCGGCAGCAGCCGGAGCGGCGGCGCAGCTCGATCTTTCCATGTGGGCGCTGTTCTTGCGCGCCGACATCATCGTGAAATTCGTCATGATGGCATTGATCTGCGCATCGTTTTGGTGCTGGGCGATCATCTTCGACAAGTTGCTGAAGGTGCGGCAGCTGCAGACCAAGGCAGAGCAGTTCGAGGAGGCTTTCTGGTCGGGCGGCTCGTTGGAAGAGTTGTATGACCGCATCGGGTCGCGGCCCTTGGACCCCATGTCGTCCATTTTTGTGGCTGCCATGCGCGAGTGGCGGCGTTCGGCGGCCAAGGGTCTGGCCGACCGCGATAGCACTCGGGCCAGTCTTCCCCAGCGGATCGACCGGGTGATGAGCGTCACTCTGGGCCGCGAGATGGAGATGTTGGAGCGTCGCTTGGGCTTCTTGGCTTCCGTGGGATCGACTGCGCCGTTCATCGGCCTGTTTGGCACGGTATGGGGCATCATGAACAGCTTCCAGTCCATCGCGGCCACCAAGAACACCTCGTTGGCCGTGGTGGCTCCTGGTATCGCGGAAGCCCTGTTTGCCACGGCCCTGGGCCTTGTCGCCGCTATTCCGGCGGTTATCGCCTATAATAAGATTTCCAGCGATCTGGATCGCTATTCCAAGCGGCTGGAAAACTTCGCGGGCGAGTTCGGTGCTATCCTCTCGCGTCAGCTTGAGGAGAAGGCCTGATGGGCACGTCCATCGGCGCCCGCAAGGGCGGACATTCCCGCCGCTTCCGCCCTATGGCGGAAATCAACGTCACCCCCATGGTGGACGTCATGCTGGTGCTGTTGGTCATTTTCATGGTCACCGCGCCGTTGATGACCGCCGGGGTCCCGGTGGATCTGCCCAAGACCTCCGCCGCCCCGTTGAAGGGCGAGGATCAGCCTTTGTCGGTGAGTATCGACGCCCACGGCAAGATCTGGATTCAGGAGACCGAGGTCGAGCTGGATCAGCTGGCTCCGCGCCTCCAGGCGATTACGGCCCAGAAACCCGAGACCCGCATCTTTGTGCGCGGCGATAAGGGAATTGATTATGGCCGTGTCATGGAGGTGATGGGAACCCTGGGCTCCGCTGGCTTCGCCAAAGTTGCCCTGGTTACCGAAATGAAAGGGTCGATTGATCCGGCCAAGCCCGTCAAGAAGGGAGGGCGCTAGCCTCTCGTCATGGAAATGCGGCGCGAAAGTTACGTCTTCTCAGGCATTCTGCATCTCGTGATTTTTCTGATCGCGATGTTCGGGCTGCCGCAGTTATGGCGTGAGTTGCCCGTGGACGAAGCCCCCATGGTGGTGGATATCGTTCCTATCGCGGAAAAGACTAATCCGCCGCCTTTGCAAGACAACAAGCCGCAGCCCGAGCCGCAGAAGGCCGAACCGGAACCGCCTAAGCCGGAACCGGCCAAGCCCGAGCCTCCCAAACCCGAGCCTCCTAAGCCGCCGCCGCCGCCCACCCCGGCACCGCCGCCACCACCACCTCCGCCTCCGCCCAAGCCGGAGCCAGCACCGCTTCCTGCGCCTAAGCCCGAGCCAAAGCCGGAACCACCCAAGCCCGAGCCGCCCAAGCCGGAGCCCAAGCCGGAGCCGCCCAAAAAGCCGAAGAACGTCACTGACGAGCTGGACGCGCTTCTCAAGTCCGTGGACAAGAAGAAGCCCAAGCCTCAGGACGAGCTGGACAAGCTTTTGAAGTCGGCCGAGAAGCTGAAGCCGTCGGTGCCTGAGAATAAGGATGCTACCCAGGCCGCGCCGCAAGCGGTGCGCGGGTCGGCGTCCAACAATCCCAATGAGCCAGTCTCCATGACGGAGAAGGACCGTATCCGGGCGCATATCGAGCGGTTTTGGAATGTTCCGGCCGGGGCCAAGGATGCCGACAAGCTGGTGGTCTATATCCGGGTCTCGGTGTTGCAAGACGGGACCGTGACCGATGCCCAGATTCAGATGGGCGATCCCACCATGTTGCTGAATCCTTATTATCAGGCGGCGGCGGATAGCGCCCGTCGGGCGGTTCGTGCCGCCAGCCCGTTACCGATTC